>DSBZ01000081.1 GCA_011057175.1 Candidatus Acetothermia bacterium | reverse complement strand
GTGGTGCGGGCGGCCGTGCTCCGGCTGGGGCGGCTTCCCGGCGTGCTCCGCCCTGGGCTGTGCGCCTCCCTGCCCACCCTCCACGGGGAGGCGCTCCTCATCGACGCCGGGGCGACCGCCGATCCCAAACCCGCCCACATCGCCCAATTCGCGCAGCTGGGGCTTGCCTATGCCCAAAGGGTGCTGGGGATATCTTGCCCCACCGCTGGCCTGCTCAACATCGGGACCGAACAGGGGAAGGGGGACAGGCTCACCCGCGCCGCCTACGATCTCCTCGTCGGCCGGGACGGGTTCGTCGGCAACGTGGAGCCCCACACCGTCCTCACCGAGCGCCCGGTGGACGTTGTCGTCTGCGGGGGGGTCTCCGGGAACCTCTTCCTCAAGGCGGCCGAGGGGGGGACGGAGGCGATCCTGGTCGCGGTGAGGGACGCCCTCCGCCGTTCCCCGGGGACGAGGCTCGGCGGGTGGCTCGCCCAGCCCGCCCTCCGCGCGGTGGGACGGGGGCTTCGGTACGAGGGGCACAACGCGGCCCCCCTCCTGGGGGTGAGGGGATTGGTCCTCGTCGCCCACGGTCGCTCGGATCGCCGCGCGATCGGCGGCGCCCTCCGCCGCGCGTTCCTCGCCTGTCAGTCGGAAATCGTGGAAACGCTCCACTCCCTGTTCGCGCCGCCGGGGCTTGCCAACCCTGGCGATCCCCGGGTACGCTCCGCCACCCCATCCTGAGCGGGAGGGGAAGGATCACCCCTGGGGATTTCGTCCCACAAGGAGGCCCTATATAACTGGCCCACGTGCGGGGCCCCGTCCCGCGTGGGGTGGACCATCGAGGAGGTGTGGGAGACATGAGTGAGATTGCTGATCGGGTTCGGGAGATCATCGCCGAACAGCTGATGGTTGACCTCGACGACGTCACGGATGAGGCTTCGTTCGTGAACGACCTCGGGGCGGACTCCCTCGACACGGTCGAGCTCATCATGGAGTTCGAGGATGAGTTCGGGATCGAGATTCCGGACGAGTCCGCCGAAGGGATGGCCACGGTGGGCGAGGCGATCGCCTACATCGAGAGCCGTGTCCACGAGAAGGAAGGAGCGAGTGGCGCGTAGGCACCGACTTGTGGAGCGCGACCGATGAAGACAGTTCCCATCGCGGACCTGGGCCGCCACGTGGGGAGCGAGGTGCTCGTCCAGGGCTGGCTCTACAACAAGCGCTCCTCGGGCAAGGTGCGGTTCGTCCTCGTGCGGGACGGGACGGGCATCGTGCAGGGGGTCGTCGGTCCAGGTGTGGAGGCCAGGGTGTTCGCCCTCGCCGACACGTTGCCGCAGGAGGCCTCCCTCAAAATGGGGGGAACAGTGCGGGCCGACCCACGGGCCCCGGGCGGGTTCGAACTCGCCGTGACCTGCCTCGAACCGATCCATATCCCCACGATTCCGTTCCCGATCGGCCTCAAAGAGCATGGAACTGGCTTCCTGATGGCGCACCGCCACTTGTGGATCCGGAGTCGCCGTCAGACCCCGCTCCTCCGCGTCCGCGATGCAGTTGTGTGGGCGATCCGGTCCTTCTTCCGCGAGCGAGGGTTCGTGGCCACGGAGGCCCCCGTCCTCGTCGGAACATCGGTCGAAGGGACGACGACTCTCTTCCCGCTCGACTACTTCGGAACGCCGGCCTACCTCTCCCAGTCCGGCCAGCTCTACCTCGAGGCGACGTGTGCCGCACTGGGGAAGGTGTACTGGATCGGGCCCGTGTTCCGGGCGGAGAAATCGAAGACCCGGCGACACCTGATCGAATTCTGGATGGCCGAAGCTGAACAGGCGTTCCTCGACCACGACGGGAACCTCGCCCTCCAGGAGGATCTCGTGCGCTACGTCGCGGAGTCGGTGGTGGCGGAACGGTCCCGCGACCTCGTCGAGCTGGAGCGCGACCCTGCGGCCCTGCTCCAGGAGGTGAGGGAACCGTTCGCCCGCATCACCTACGAGGAGGCGGTGGCCGCGCTCCGGGACCGCGGAGTGGCGATAGAGGCGGGGGACGATTTCGGGGCTCCGGCTGAGGATGCGCTGTCCCACCTCTTCGGCCGCCCCGTATTCGTGGAGCGGTTCCCCGCACGGATCAAGCCGTTCTACATGAAACGCGATCCCGAGAGGCCCGACCTCGCTCTCTGCGCAGACCTCATCGCACCCGAAGGGTACGGGGAGATCATCGGGGGCTCGCAGCGCGTGGACACCGAGGAAGAGCTCCTCGCCCAGTTGCGGGAGGCCAACCTCCCCCTCGAACCGTACCAGTGGTACGCCGACCTCCGGCGGTGGGGTTCCGTCCCCCACTCCGGGTTCGGCCTCGGCGTGGAGCGCACAGTCCAATGGCTCACCGGGACCGCCCACATTCGCGAGACGATCCCGTTCCCAAGGACCCTCGACCGTCTCTATCCTTGACCGCGAGGGTGGCGCGGGCTACACTCGGGTCAGTCCCCTGGGGAGCGGAACCCTTCCGCTCGTAAGGACGCGAAGGCGCGGGCTAGCTG
>DSBZ01000267.1 GCA_011057175.1 Candidatus Acetothermia bacterium | reverse complement strand
TACAGCACCGGCCATCCCTAGCACCGTGCCCGCGAACCCGATGGCGGCCACCACCGCCCCGAACACGGGCCGCCACAGAAAGGTCAGATGGCGCAACAGGAGGACATACAGGCCCCTCATCCCCTCGTCCCCAACCAGACACAGCGCCCCAAACGCGACGAGCGCGATGCCGGCCAGGGCGAGAAAGAACCAACGCTTCACCCCCATCCCGGGAAGGAGAAGCTTCAGGATCGGAGGGATCCTCATCCCCACTCCACCCGCACCCCAGGGCCGAGCTCGGCGAGCCTCTGTCCGAGCTCAGGGCAGGGCTGCACCGCGTACCGCGGACCGGCCTCGACAGTGAGCTCCCGGGCCCCCTCCCGCAACCGCACCCGGGCCACGACCGGGCCCGGGTGATCGGCGAGGATCGCTCCCAGGTGCGCCGCGGTCCGGGGGGTAGCCAGATCGAGCGGGAGCTCGATCCAGCACCGGGGGGGATCGCCACCCGATTGGACGAGAGGTTCAACATCGAGGGCTTGCAGCCGACGGGACCCGTTGCGCTCCGACCACCGCACGCGAAGCACGAGGAGCGCCCCCTCCTGGATCGTCCTCCCCCGCGACTGATACAGACGGGAACCCACCACCACCTCCGCCTCTCCGGACGCATCCTCCACGGACAGGAACGCCATCGGACCGTCCTGGGTTGCCACGACCTTTACCGTTCGGACCTGGCCCGCGATGTGGAACGTCCGGGTCTGGGACGCCACCTCGGCGAGGGGGACCACGCCCCGCGCCCGGAGGGCGGTGGCGTGGGCGTCGAGCGGATGCCCGGACAGGTAGAGGCCGAGGAGCTCGCGTTCGAACTCAAGAAGCGTCTCCCGGGAGAACTCGCTCTCCCCCACCTCGAGCTTGGGGGCGAGTTCCTCCGCCTCGAAGAACGAGCGCTGCCCTGATACCCGCTGGGCACGGGATAGCTGGGCGAGGCGCACGCCCTCACAGACGAGGGCCATCAGGGCTTTGCGCGGCAGCCCGAACCGATCCATCGCGCCGGCCTTGATGAGGCACTCCACCGTTTCCCGCCCCACCTGCTCAGGGTCGATGCGCTGGCAGAAGTCGAAGAAGCTGTTGAACCCCGACCCGCGGGCAGCGCGGATCGCCTCCACCGCGCCGAGGCCGACGTTCTTGATCGCCCCGAGCCCGAACCGGATCTTCCCTTCCCCCGCGGGGGTGAACCCCGCCTCCGACTCGTTCACGTCGGGGGGCAAGACCTCCAATCCCATCCCCCGGCACTCCTCGATGTACGCCGCCACCTTGTCGCTGTTGTCCTGGACCGAGGTGAGAAGGGCGGCCATGAACTCCGTGGGGTAGTGCGCCTTGAAGTAGGCCGTCCAGTAGGTGATGAACGCGTACGCCGTCGAATGCGCCTTGACAAAACCGTACCGCGAGAACTTCTCGATATCGGAGAAGATCCGCCGTGCCTCCGCGGCGGGGATCCCCTTCCGGACGCAGCCATCGACGAACCGGGACTCCATCTCCGCCATCTCCTCCGGCTTCTTCTTCCCCATCGCCCGCCGCAGGAGATCGGCCTCGCCCAGGGTGAACCCCGCCAGGCGTTGGGCAAGGAGGAGGATTTGATCTTGGTAGATGGGGAGCCCGTACGTCTCGGAGAGGACCTCCTCGGTGGCGGGGTGGGGATAGGTGACCGGTTGCCGCCCGTGCTTGCGCTCGATGTAGTCGTCGGCCATCCCCGAATCGAGCGGGCCGGGACGGAACAGGCCGAGGAGGGCGACCAGATCCCGAAACTCCGTCGGCTCGAGCCTCCGGATGAGGGCCTTCATCCCCGGGGACTCGATCTGGAACACCCCAGTCGTCTGCCCAGACTGGATGAGCGCGTACGTGGCCGGGTCGTCGAGGGGGATCCGGTCCAGCTCGACCTCCACCCCGGTCCGCTTCTCCACGAGCCGGGCCACATCATCGAGGAGGGTCAGATTGCGCAGGCCCAAGAAATCCATCTTGAGGAGGCCCACTGCCTCCACATCGTGCATGTCGAATTGGGTCACGAACTGTCCGTCGGACAGCCGCAGCAGAGGGACGAACCGCTCGAGCGGCTCAGGGGCGATCACCACCCCCGCGGCGTGGGTCGAGCTGTTGCGCAGTTGGCCCTCCAACCGGCAGGCGATCTCGAACAGCTTCCGCGTCTCCTCTTCCCCCTCGGCCATCTCCTTGAGGGCCGGCACCTGCTCCAGGGCGCGAGGAAGGGTCATCCCAAATGGGACGAGCTTCGCGATTCGATCCGCTCGTTCGTAGGGCAGTCCCAAGACGCGAGCCACGTCGCGGACCACCGACCGAGCCGCCATCCGGTCGAACGTGGCGATCTGGGCGAGCTGATCGCGGCCGTAGCGGTCGGCGACGTAGCGGATGACGTCGTCCCGACCCCGGATGCAGAAATCGACATCGAAGTCGGGCAAGGTCACGCGATCCGGGTTCAGGAATCGCTCGAAGAGGAGGCCGAACCGAAGCGGATCCACCTGGGTGATCCCCAACACGTAGGCCACGAG
>DSBZ01000237.1 GCA_011057175.1 Candidatus Acetothermia bacterium | reverse complement strand
GGTGCCGGATCCAGGTCCTCCTGCCCCAGGGGGCGACGGGCGTGAGGATCCAGATCTTCGACGCCCTCGGCCGGCCCGTTCTGGCCCGGGACGTCACGGGTGGCCTGTTCACGTGGGATCTCACGGACGACGCCGGGCGGAGGATCGCCGACGGCCTCTACGTCTACCTCGTCACGGCCACCGTGGGCGAGGTGACGGAGCGGTCCGAGGTCGGAAGGATCCTCATCGTGCGGTAGGGAGGGGACATGCGTACGAAGCTAGCTCTGCTGATTCTGGCCCTGGTGGGGAGCGTCGCCCTCGCCCAGGGCATGCTGAACCCGTTCGACGCGGGGCTCGGGGTGCGGGCGATGGGATTCGGCGGCGCCTCCACGGCCCTCGCCGAAGGCACGGAGTCCCTCCTCGCCAACCCCGCGGGGCTCGGCTGGACCTCGGGGATGCGTGCCGACTCGAGCCTGTCGAGCATCCTCGGGATCTACTCCGTGACGTGGTTGTCGGCGGCGATGCCGAACCTCGCCGGAGGCCTGGCCTACCTCGGCGTGGGCGGGATCGTCGATCCGGAGGGAAATCCGCTTCGCTTTTCCCAGTTCGCGTTGGCCATCGCCGCGGGGCTCGATCTCGGGCCGTTCCGGATCGTTCCGTTCCCGGCCGCGGCGGGGGTGGGGATCAAGTACGCCAGCGTCCACGCCGCGGATGAGAGCGGCTCTGGGTTCGCCCTCGACCTCGGGTTCCTCGCGCGTACCACGACCCCGTTCGGGGAGGGGCGGCTGGGGATTGCGATCCAGGAGCTCGGGTTCGGGCCCACGATCGGAGAGGAAGGGGACGGGTGGTCGACGGCGTTCGCCCTCGGGCTCGGCCTCGCGCACCCGTTGGGGCTCACGGCCGCCCTCGACCTCACCTCGGAGTACACGGCGTTCGGCGTGGGTTGGAGCTGGGCCAGGCTCGTTGAGGTCCGAGGCGGGCTGCGCATCCAGGGCGTCCTGCAGTGGGCGTTCGGCCTCGGCGTGGAATGGGGGATGTTCGCCCTCGACTACGCGTTGCTCACGCACCCCGTGCTCTCGGCCTCGCACCGGTTCGGGTTCGGGGTGAAGTTCTAGAACCGGACAGCGAGGGTCGCCCCCACGAACAGGGCCTGGGTGGGCTCCTCAGCAGGGGGGAACTGCAACGCGTAGGTGGCATCGGCGCTTAGCCCCCACGCGTCGCCGACGGGCCGCGCCCCGAACGCGGCGAGGATGGCGTCGAGGGGGACCCCAAGCTGGGCGGTGGCCTTCGCCGCGATCGTTCCCTCCCTCACGGTGAGGCCCCCTTCGGCAGTGAGCGAACCCGATTCGAGCGGCCACGTCAGGCGGTTCGTCACGGCGAGCGATCCCTCGCGCGGCTTCCAGGTCACGGCGAACGTGTCCCGCCACAGCGCGCCGGGGGGCTCCCACGTCAGTCGCAACGTCGCTTCTTCTTTCTCCGTGAGCTGGTCAGGGTAACGAGGGTGGGAGAGGAGCGTCCATGATCGGTCCCAGCGCAGCGAAGGTCGGATCCCGTCCCAGCCGTTGTGCTCCCAGGCCAGGGATAGGGCGAGGGACCGGTCGGAACGCGCGGTGAGGGGGCGGTACCCCTGTCCCACCGTCACGCCGAGCCTCAGCGAGGCCGGCACTTGGACGAGGTCCGCGCTCAACTGGGCGCTCCACCGCCACTCCGTCGCCGTCATCTTCCACGACCCCGAGAACCGCGGCGTGACCGCGAGGGGCCCCACCTGCCGCGATCCCCTGCGCAGGGTGAGGGCCGCCGTCCGTTCCTCGCGCCACGCACCGGTGGCGAGGGAGTGCCGGAGGGACTCCTGGACGCTCGCCGTCCACCCGATCGGCCCGATCTCCCCGGCCCCTTCGGCGGTGAGGACGATCGACTCGTCTCCCAGCTCCCCCGAGGTCCGGAACGGCCGCGTCCAGCTCCCGCTCAGGGTCCATCCCCGAAGCGGCGGGAAGGAAAGGCTCGCCCCGAGCTGGCCGGCGGCGGAGAGCTCGGGGTAGGTCCCCGTGCCGCTTGTGGTCACGCTCCACGTCAGGATCCCGCTCTTCCCGGAGATCCCCGCACGCCACCCGCTCTCCACCCCGGCGAGGGGAACCAACCCCGCACCGGTGGTGGTCGGGCTGAGGGAGACGGTGATTGTGGCCGGGCCGGACCAGCGCCAGTCCACGGCCCCGCTGAGCTCCCCCGCGGGCTCGGTCAGGAGATCGGCCACGCTCCACCGTCCGCTGATCACGAGGCTGGACGGACCGTTCCCTGCGTACCGCACGGTGAAGCCGAAGCCGTGGCTATCGGAGCGGCCCGAGCGCCCGATCTCCTCGTAGCCGGGGAGGCGGCTCGCTGCCTGGAGCTCCCATTGCCAGTCCCCCCCGGTCCGGCTCAGGGTGAGGGCTCCCGTCGCTCCGTAGCGGGTGTGCTCGCGAGCGGGGATGTCCTGGAACCGGGCGAGGTCGCGTCCGTCGAGCTTCGTCCGGGTTTGGGGGAACCGTTCGACGGTCGCGGCGACGCGCCACAGGTTGAGGGTGAGCGCCTCGTCCGCCTCTTCCCCTGCCCACACCCCGTCGGGGG
>DSBZ01000052.1 GCA_011057175.1 Candidatus Acetothermia bacterium | reverse complement strand
TTTGGCGTCAGGTCCGGTTGGGGCACGGTGACAGCCGCGTACACGTTCACTGTGCCCCGGGGTACGGCCGGGCGAAGGTTGGAGCTGCAGTTCAGGGCGTGGACAGCCGGGGTGATCGGGGAGCTCGAGCTCCTCGTGATCCTGGACGTGGTTCCGGCGGAGGGGATTGGGGCCGATCAGCCCTCGCCGGAAGCGGCATAGGGGGGACCGCCTCCACATCCCCCGCGCGGAGGAGCGCGACGAGCGCCTCCGCCCCGACTTGAACCGCGGGGGTGAGCCCTTCCCCAAGGGAGCGGTCCGCGGGCTGGATCCCGATCAGCACCATCTTCCCCACGGCGTCCCAGACCGTCCCGAGGAGGAACGGGAGCGGAAGGGCGTGGGTGGAACCCAGCATTCGTCCAGCACCCTCGACCGGGAGCCGGCGCACGCTCCCCGGAGGGAGCCCCATCTCGGCAGCGTCCACGATCACGAGGAGGTCGGGGGCCAGTCGACGCACGACCCCCAGGGCGTTTTCCACGCCCTGTCCCGCGGGGATGACCTCCCAGCCCGTCCCTCGCAGCCGCTCGGCGACCCACAGTCCGGCCCCGTCGTCGCGCCGGAGGGGGTTCCCGATCCCGAGGATGGCGCGTGGCACCGGACTAGGCGGGGTTCTCCCGGAGGAAGGTCCGGAACGGGTGGGCGACGGCCTTCAGTTCGTCCGCCTTGGCGATCACGATCCGCCGCCCGGGGAGCGTGATGAGGCCCCGCTCCTTGAAATCGGACAGGATGCGGATCGCTGTCTCAGTGGACACCCCCGCCATCTCCGCGAGCTCCGCCCGTGGGAGTTCGACCCCGATGTCCCACCCCGCGGCGGTTTCCTCCCCGAACGCCAGGCCGAGTTCCACAAGGGCCCTCGCCACGCGCTCGCGGGCTGAGCGCGACCTGATCTCGACGAGGCGATCACCGAAAACCTTGCCTTCGTGGGCGAGCTTGGCGATGAGGCGCAGCGCAACGTCGGGATGACCGCGCAGGAAGGGGAGGAACCCGTCGCGGGGGATGAACGCGAGGAGCGACGGTTCCAGGGCCTTCGCGTGGCAGGTGTAGGTCTCCTGATCGAACAACGTCTTCTCGCCGAGGATCTCCCCCGGCCCGAGGAGCTTCAGGATCTGAGAATGGCCGGCCCGGCCGCGCTTGGCGATCTTGACCTTCCCCCGACAGAGGATGTAGAGGCCCAGCGCCGGCATCCCCTCCTGGAAGATCATGGCCCCCGCTGCGAGCTCCATCCGCCGCATGAGGGCGACGAGCTTCTGCCTCTCCGGCTCCGCGAGATCGGCGAAGATCCCGGAGCACGCCCCCGGACACCCCTCACAGATCCGCACCGCCGGGGGAAGCTGCACCTTGACGCCCCGCATCGTGCCCACTTGTACCGCAGCTCGCGGCGAAAATCCAGTGCGCCAGAATCCCCTACTGAACGTGATCTTCCGTTGTCTCGCGTTCCGGGAAGGCGGACCTTAGGTCGGGATGGCGGCCGGTGAGTCCTCCCGACAGGATGAGGCTGAACGCTTCCTCCGCCTTGAGGTTGACAGGGGCGATCCTCGTGCGGGGCATGAACAGGACCCACCCGGAGAGGGGGTTGGGAGCGGTGGGGACGTACACAGAGACCATGTCAGGCGAGAACTGGTTGCTCACACTGACCACATCCTCGTTGGTGAGGATCCCAAGCACGTAGGAGCCGGGGTAGGGGAACTCCACGAGCACGATCCGGCGTCCCCTCCCAAGGGGTTGCTCCCGGTGAAAGATGACGAGTGCCAACTGGCGGGTTCCCCAATACACGCTGCGCACACCGGGTATGGCCCGCACGACCCGTTCCACGCTGTGGAGGAGCTCCCGCCCCACCCAATGGCGGGCGATCACCCCCACGAGGAACACGACGAGGACCGTGATCACGACCTCCGTGCCCGGGATGTAGCGGCCGATGACCCGCCTCATCAGGCCGGCGAACGCGGTGTCCGGCCCGAGGAAGGAGTACGCCCACCGGTAGAGGAGCCACAGCAGGTACACGGTCAGCCCCAGGGGCAGAAGGGCGAGGAGCCCCGAGACGAAGGTCCCCCTGAGCCACGAGAGAAGGCGGCGCATCGGCCCACTTGTACGCCAAATCCGCCCCGCTTGCCACACCCTCCCGGGGGCCGAGAGCGGCGAAGCCACCATCTGCTCATCGTTCGGTCCAGAGGACTGTGAACGAAGTTGGAGCTTGGGTATCATGCCGCGGGTCGAGCCTGACCTTACGAAGGAGGCACATCACAGTGGCAAAGGAAACAGCGCTGAACGGAACGCAGTGGGTCGTCCCCGATCCAACCCGGCCGAACTGGTACTGGCCCAGCGATGCCCTCAAGGAGCGCGCCTGGGCAGCGGATCCGCAGCTCTACAAACAGGCAGCAGCTGATCCGATCGCGTTTTGGGCTGAGCAGGCCGAGGGACTGGAGTGGTTCGAGCGGTGGAGGAAGGTCTACGAGGATGAGCCCTACGCGTATCGGTGGTTCGTGGGCGGGAAGCTCAACCTATCGTACAACTGCCTCGACCGCCACGTGGAAGCGGGGAAGGGCGG
>DSBZ01000127.1 GCA_011057175.1 Candidatus Acetothermia bacterium | reverse complement strand
CTCCGCTCGATCCAGCGGGCGGTGCTCGTGGGAGGGGCCGCGGCCCTCGTCGCGGCGGCCCTCCTCGCAGTGCTCCTCGCCGCCCAGCTCTCCCGGCCGCTCAAGCGGCTCATCTTGGCCACGACCCGCATCGCCAAGGGGGACCTCGCCCACCGCGTCCCGGTCCGCACCCGGGATGAGATCGGCTGCCTCGGGCAAGCGTTCAACGAGATGGCGGCCGCCCTCGAGAGCTCGGAGAAGTCCCGCCAGAACCTCCTGGCTGACGTCGCTCACGAGCTGCGGACCCCGCTGGCCGTGGTGCGGGGAAACCTCGAAGGGATGCTCGATGGGGTCTTCCCCCTCGCCCCGGAGGGCCTGGCCTTAGTGTACGACCAGACCCTGCATCTGGCAGATCTCGTCGAGGACCTGCGCACCCTCACCCTCGCCGAGGCGGGGCACCTCCAGCTCGTGCGGGAGCCCACCGACATCGGGGACCTGGTCCGGGCGGTGGTGGACGGAGTGCGCCCGACCGCGGTGGAGGAAGGCGTGACGTTGGCCGTGGATGCCCAACCTGGCCTTCGTGCCCACGTGGATCCCCGTCGCATCCGCCAGGTACTGGGGAACCTCCTCGACAACGCCCTTCGCTACTCCCCTCCTGGGGGGACGATCACGGTGCGCGTGAGGTCCGAGGGAGGAGAGATCCTCGTCGCGGTGCGGGATCAGGGTCCGGGGGTATCCCCTCAGGATCTGCCCCACGTGTTCGAGCGCCTCTACCGGGGCGATGAGTCTCGGAGCGGCGAGGGGACGGGGCTGGGGCTGGCCATCGCCCGCGAGCTCGTCCAGGCCCACGGCGGGCGCATCTGGGTCGAGAACGAGGGAGGAGCCGTGTTCACCTTCACCCTGCCGCCGGTTGATTCCCCCTCATCCGCGATCTAAGATCGGCCCACGATGCCTGCTGGTTCGTGTTATCACAGTCCAACCCTCGGCAAGCTCTCGTTCAAAGAGGTCGTGGATGAGATCCTGGCGATGATGTCCGCTGCCCCCGAAGACCAGTACGAGCTCGTCGTCGGCACTGACTCCCAGACGTACTGCGATGAAGTGGAGTACGTGGCGGCGATCGTCGTCCACCGCGTGGGGAGGGGTGGCCGCTACTTCTGGCGCCGGACGAAGGACGAGCGGCCGCAGAGCCTCCGCGACCGCATCTATCGCGAGGCGTGGCTCTCCTACGAGACGGCGGAGGAGCTGATCGGGGCCCTCAAGGACCGTGGGGCGACCGGGTTCCAGCTCGAGATCCACGTGGACATCGGCCGCAACGGGCGGACGAGGGATCTGGTGGAGGAAGTGGTGGGGATGATCCTCGGGGTGGGGTACCGCGTGCGGACCAAACCCGAGGCCTACGCCGCTTCCGCCGTCGCCGACAAGTACACGTAGGCCCACGCGGGACGCGATGCGTTCCCGCGTGTCCTGTCAGTCGGCGTGGGACCCCTCTAGCATGGTCGCATGCCCACGGTCGCTGAGCTCCTCCAATCCCTCTCTCCCCGTCCTGCCGCGGGCAAGGTCGAAGTGCGCGGACTGGCGTGGGACTCGCGCCGCGTGAAGCCAGGCGACCTCTTCTTCGCCCTCGCCGGAAGGAGGGCTGACGGCCATGCGTTCATCGGCGAGGCCCTCGCGCGGGGGGCACGGGCGGTGGTCGGGGAGCGCAGGTGGGCCGAGGCGCAGTTCCCCTACATCCGCGTCCCCGATGCTCGGGCCGCCCTCGCCCACGCTGCCGCCGCGTTCTACAGGCATCCCACGGAGAAGCTCCGCACGATCGCGGTCACGGGGACGAACGGGAAGACGACGGTCGTCCACCTCCTCGGCCAGGTCCTCCCCGCGTGCGCGACCCTGACCACGGTGCGGGTGGAGCGGGAGAGCTTGTCCTGCGTCACCACCCCCGAGGCCCCGGACCTCCAGCGCCTCGCCGCCCAGGCCGTGGCGGAGGGGAAGGAGGCGTTCGCGTTCGAGGCCTCCTCAATCGGGCTTGCCCAGCGGCGCGTAGTGGGCACACACCTGGCAGCGGCGGTGTTCACCGGGTTGGGACGGGACCACCTCGATTTCCACTGCACGACGGATGCCTACCTCGATGCCAAGCTCCGCCTGTTCCGGATGCTTCCTCCGAATGGCGTTGGGATCGTGAACGCCGAGGACCGGTTTGGGGGCCGGTTCCTCGCTACGGGCCATGGCAAGCGGGTGCGGTATGGAATCGATCGCGGGGACATCCGAGCGCGAGGCCTGCACTTGGATGCCGACGGCGCGGAGTTCGTGGTGGAGGCGCCCGATGGGGCAGAGCACGTCCGGTTACCGTTCCCCGGCCGACCCAACGTCGCCAACGCGCTCGCGGTTGTGGCCACGGCGTGGGCGCTCGGCGTTCCCCTTCCCGAGATCGCGGCCCGCCTCACGACCGCCGCGCTCCCGCCGGGACGGTGGACCCGGTTCTCGCTCCCCAGCGGGGCGACGGCGGTCGTGGACTACGCCCACAACCCCCAGGCGCTCCTGGAGATCCTGTCCGCGCTTCGGCCCCATGCGCGGCGGCTCCTCGTCGTGTTCGGGGCCAGTGGAGAGGCCGACCGGGGGAAGCGCCCCCTCATGGG
>DSBZ01000056.1 GCA_011057175.1 Candidatus Acetothermia bacterium | reverse complement strand
GATGGGCGGGGGGACTGGGACCGGAGGGGCGCCGGTCGTGGCCGGGATCGCCAAGGAGTTGGGCGTCCTCACCGTGGGGATCGTCACCCGCCCGTTCTCGTTCGAGGGGCTGGGGCGCGCCGAGCGCGCGGAGCGTGGCGTGCACCAGCTATCGAAGAACGTGGATGCGATCATCACCATCTCCAACGACCGTCTCCTCAAAGTGGCCCCTCCCGAGATGCCCGTCACGCGGGCGTTCGAGCTCGTGGATGAGGTCCTTCGCCAAGGGGTGCAGGGAGTGACTGAGCTCATCACCGTTCCGGGGCTCATCAACCTCGACTTCGCCGATGTCGAGGCGGTGCTAAGGGGGGCCGGGACCGCCCTCATGGGGATCGGCGAGGCCGATGGGGACAACAAGACCCGCGAGGCGGCCCGCCGCTCGATCTCCTCTCCCCTCCTCGACTTCAGCGTGAAGGGCGCCAAGCGGGCGATCCTCAACATCACCGGGGGGGAGGACCTCACCCTGGAGGAGGTCACCGCAGCGGCGAGCGCAATCCAAGAAGCCCTGTCCGACAAGGCCGACCTCATCTTCGGCGCCGCGATCCGGGAGGGCATGCAGAAGGCGAGGGTGACCGTGATCGCGACCGGATTCCCCGCTGGCCAGGGGGGGGAGATCATGGAGGCCGACGAGGAGATCGTCCTCGAGAGGCTGGAACGGGAGGGGGCCCGTGACGACTACGACATCCCCACGTTCCTGCGTCGGTCCCGTCGGCCGGAGGTCCCGTAGGGGAGCAGCGATCAACCCACGAAGCGGTGGGTGACGGGGAAGCAGCGGCCCATCCCGAACGCCTTCGGCGATACCTTGAGGATGATGGGGGATTGCCTCCGCTTGTGCTCCGAGGTGCGGAGGCGGCGGGCGATGTCCCGGACGACCTCCTCGCCGAACGATCGCGCAAGCTCGTCCCAGGACCGGTTCTCCACGACGAGGGACCGCACGAGCGGGTCGAGCACCTCGTACGGGGGCAGGTCCTCGTCGTCCCGCTGATCCGGGCGAAGCTCGGCCGACGGCGGGCGGGTGAGGGTCCTCTCCGGGATGATGGGCCGGCCGGCCCGCTCGTTGATGAAGCGGGCGAGCGCGTATACCTCGCCCTTCACGAGGTCGCCGATCGGGGCCAGCGCTCCCACCGTGTCCCCGTACAAGGTGTTGTACCCCACGGCGAGCTCTGACTTGTTCCCGCAAGCGAGGACGACGTACCCGCTCGCGTTAGCAAGGGCCATCCACAGGATCCCACGGATCCGGGCCTGGAGGTTCTCCTCCACTACCCCGGCCACGGGGACGTGGGGGGAGAGGGAGGAGGCGAGGGTGGCGACGATGGGGTCGATCTCGATCTCGATGAGCCTGATCCCCAAGGCCCTGGCGATCTCGTTTGCTTCCTCCGCAGATTCAGGTGCCGTGTACGGGCCAGGGAGGAAGGTGCCCAGCACGCGACGGGGGCCGAGGGCCTCGCAGGCGAGCGCCGCCACGACCGCGGAGTCCACGCCTCCCGAGATCCCCACGATCGCCCCCTCAATCCCGTTCTTGTCGAGATAGTCCCGGATCCCCGTCACGAGGGCGGCGTGGACAGTTTCGATCCCGTCCGCGCTCGGGGGCTTACCTGGGGCGTCTGCAGTGTCGACCACGTACAGCCCTTCGCTGAATCGCGGCGCAGAGAGGAGGAATGCCCCGTCGGGCCGAACGGCGAACGACCCGCCATCGAACACGAGCTCGTCCTGCCCTCCGACGAGGTTCACGTAGACGAACGGCGCTCCGGACCGCTGGGCCCACCTGCGGGCGAGGGCATGGCGGAGGGCGGGCTTGCCTTGGAAGTAGGGCGAGGCGGAGACGTTGATGAGGAGGTCCACCCCGGCTGCGGCCTGGGCGGCGAGGACCCCTTCTTCGTACCAGAAGTCCTCGCATACCGAGAGCCCGAGGCGCAACCCTTGCCAATCGAGCACGGCCACCTCCGTTCCCGGTGCGAAGTACCGCTCTTCCTCGAACACGTCGAACGAGGGGAGCCGGTGCTTGGCCTGGTGGCCGACGCTGCCGCCGTGGGCGAGGAGGAACGCCGCATTTTGGAGGAGCGCATCCCCGCCGAATGCCGTCGCCGAGGGGTCGGCCGTGTTCGAGGGCCGCGTCCCTGCTCGGAGGACGTGGCCGATCACGATGGCGATGTCCTGGCTCGCCTCGACGATCGCGGCGAACTCGCGGTCGGCCGCGTCGAGAAACCCTGTGCGGAGGAGGAGGTCCCGAGGGGGGTACCCGAGGAGGGCGAGCTCAGGGAAAACGACGAGGTCTGCGCATCGCTCGCGGGCGGCGGCGATCGTGCGCAGGATCAACGCCCGGTTTCCGGGGAGATCCCCCACCGTGGGATTGATCTGGCCGAGGACGATCCTCACCGGAGTCCTCTCCTGCGGGACGGAAGCTGGGGGTCGGCCATGGCTTGGCGCTTGATCATCCCTCCTTGGGTCCGTCAGGGAATGAGGAGCGCCCTCCTGCTGGGGCTGGGAGGTGAGGCATGCGGTGGGATGGGTAAGCCTCGAGCAGAAGGGCGCGCACTCACAGGGCTAAGTATACCCCGGTCCCACCCCCGGGTCGAGG
>DSBZ01000086.1 GCA_011057175.1 Candidatus Acetothermia bacterium | reverse complement strand
TGCCACTGCGGGAAGAACATCGCCACCACGGTCGACGTCCCCCGGGTCGTGGAGGCCCTCGCCCGCCACCCCGGGGTCGCCTACGCCGCCCACCACGAGTACATGTGCTCCGACCCCGGACAGGAGGTGATCAAGAACGCGATCCGCGAGCACCGCCTCAGCGGGGTCGTCGTCGCCGCCTGCTCCCCCTCCATGCACGAGACCACGTTCCGCAAGGCCGCGGAAGAAGCGGGGCTCAACCCGTACCTCCTCGAGATCGCCAATATCCGCGAGTGGTGCTCCTGGGTCCACGATGGTCCGGTGACCACGGACAAGGCGATCCGCATCGCCCGGGCGATGGTGGAAAAGGTGAAGGGCAACCACCCCCTCGAACCGGTGGAGGTCGGCCACGCCGTGAAGTGCCTCGTCGTGGGCGGGGGGATCGCCGGGATCCAGGCCGCCCTCGACATCGCTGACGCGGGGTTCGAGGTCCTCCTCGTCGAGCGCTCGCCCTCGATCGGCGGGCGGATGGCCCAGCTCTCGGAGACGTTCCCCACCCTCGACTGCTCCCAGTGCATCCTCACCCCGAAGATGGTCGAAGTCGCCCGCCACCCCCGGATCCGGCTCCTCACCTACTCCGAGGTCGAGTCGGTCACGGGGTACCTGGGCAACTACCACGTGGTGATCCGGAAAAAGCCGACGTACGTGGACGCGGACAAGTGCAACCTGTGCGGCGACTGCGCAAAGGTCTGCCCGATCCGCGTCCCAAATGAGTTCGACCGCGGCCTCTCCCAGCGGGCGGCGATCTACATCCCGTTCCCCCAGGCCGTCCCCTCCTCCTACACCCTCGACGAGGAGAGCTGCCTTGGGCTGAACCCGCTCCGCTGCAGCGAGTGCGCGAAGGTCTGCGAGCCGAAGGCGATCGACTACGACATGCCCGCGGAGCGGATCGAGGAGGACGTGGCGGCGATCGTCCTCGCCACCGGGTACGACCTCTACCCCGTGGAGGCGATGGCCGAGTACGGCCACGGCACGGTCCCCGACGTGATCGACGGCCTGGAGTTCGAGCGGATCCTGTCCGCGGGCGGCCCGACGAAGGGCGAGGTCCGCCGGCCCTCGGACGGCAAGGTCCCCAAAGAGGTCGTGTTCATCCAGTGCGCGGGCTCCCGCGACCCGGAGCTCCACAAGTCCTACTGCTCGAAGATCTGCTGCATGTACACCGCCAAACACGCGCTCCTCTACCGCCACAGCGTGCACGACGGCACGGCCTACGTGTTCTACATCGACATCCGCGCCGGGGGAAAGGAGTACGAGGAGTTCGTCGTCCGGGCGATGGAGGAGGAGCGGATCCTGTACCTGCGGGGGAAGGTAGCGAAGGTGTTCCGCGACGGGGACAAGGTCGTGGTGTGGGGCGTGGACACCCTCACCGGGAAGCGGGTCGAGGTGAAGGCGGACCTCGTGGTGCTGGCCCAGGCGATGGTCCCCTCCGCCGGGACGGAGGAACTGGCCCGCAAGCTCCGCATCGCGTGCGGGGGGGAGGGGTTCCTCAAGGAGGCCCACCCCAAGCTCCGGCCCCTGGAGGCCCTCACCGCGGGGATCCTCCTCGCCGGCGCCGCCCACGGCCCCAAGGACATCCCGGAGGCGGTGGCCCAAGGGTCCGGCGCCGCGGCGAAGGCGATCGCGATCCTGTCCGCGCCGAAGCTCACCCACTCCCCGGAGGTGGCGGAGGTGGACGAGGACCTGTGCTCGGGGTGCGCGGTGTGCGTCCCCCAATGCCCGTACGGGGCGATCACCCCCGGGGACGTCGCCCACGTGAACGAGCTCCTGTGCGAGGGGTGCGGGACGTGCGTCGCCGCCTGCCCATCGGGGGCGATGCGCATGAAGAACCAGACCGACGACCAGGTGAAGCGGATGATCGGGGTCGCCCTGGCTGAGCCGGTGGAGGTGGGCCGTGGCTGAGGCGGTGTTCGAGCCGAAGATCGTGGCGTTCCTCTGCCGGTGGTGCGCGGGCGCGGGGGCGGACCTCGCGGGCACGAGTCGGCTCGCCTACCCCCCGAACGCCGTCCCGATCCGGGTCAACTGCTCGGGCCGGGTGGAGATGGAGTGGGTGATGGAGGCGTTCCGGTCCGGCGCGGACGGGGTCCTCATCGGCGGCTGCCACCCCGGGGACTGCCACTACGTCTCCGGGAACTACAAGACCCGGCGGAGGGTCCACCTCCTCAAGCGGATGCTCGCGGAACTGGGGATCGAGCCGGAGCGGGTGCGGCTGGAGTGGGTGTCGGCCACCGAGGGGGCGAAGTTCGCCCGGGTGATGAAGGAGTTCGTCGCCGATCTGAAGAAGCTCGGTCCGCTCACCCTGGAACGCGAAGAGAAGCGTTCTGCCGCTCCGGTTCTCCCCAAGGCAGGGACGTAGCGATGCCCACGAAACCGAAGATCGCGGTGTACTGGACCGGGAGCTGTGGCGGGTGCGACGTGTCGTTCCTGGAGCTCGGGACCGCGCTCCTGGATGTCCTCTCGCAGGTAGAGATCGCCTTCTGGCCCGCGCTGGTGGACACCAAGCGCGCCGACCTGGAGGGGATGCCCCGGCGGTCGATCACGGCGAGCCTCATCAACGGCACCCTCCGGACGGAGGAGAACGTG
>DSBZ01000029.1 GCA_011057175.1 Candidatus Acetothermia bacterium | reverse complement strand
CACGGTCAAGTACCGCTGTCAAGCCCCTCAACACATGCACACTGCCACCAGGATCTGGGGCCCTGGGCCGCACGACCCCCTTCTGATCCCACTTCTCACTCGGGGGGTTCCCGAACTGTCAAACTTCAGGCAGAGGGGAATTACACCCCCGTTGAGAGGCCCAAGATCGGGCTCGCGCTCGCCTCCGGGGGGCCAGGGGGTCGGCCCACGTGGGCGTCCTCAAGGTGCTGGAGCGAGAGGGGGTCAAGATCTCCGCCGTTGCTGGCTCCAGTATCGGGGCCATGGTGGGCGGGGCCTACGCTGCCGGGGTATCGGTGGACCGAATCGAACAGGAATGGTTGAACACCGACCTGCCGAAGGTAGCCCGCAGTTTCCTCCCCACGTTTCCCCGGGCTGGGCTGAGCTCAGGGGGCGAGCTCCGCAAATACCTGCGGTCTGTTCTAGGGGACGTTAGGATCGAGGATCTTCCCACTCCATTCGCGGCGGTAGCGTGCGACATCAACACCGGGGAGATGGTGGTGCTCAGGGAAGGGCCGCTTGTGGATGCCCTGCGGGCCTCGGTCTCCATCCCGGGGATCTTCAATCCGGTTCGGTGGCAGGGACGGCTCCTTGTGGACGGAGGCCTTGTGGAGCCTCTGCCGGTGCGGGTTTGCCGAGAGCTCGGGCCGCAGATCGTGATCGGGGTGGACATCGTCCCCGCCCCCCGGCCCACCACCCGGGAGCGGCGCCGCACCTGGGGCCGTCTCGCCGCCCGCCTGGGGGAGGACCTCAAGAGCCGCACCTGGATCCCCGAGAGCCTGGTCGGGCTTCTCGAGGAGGTATTCCGGGAGCGGCCGGAAGACGAACGTCCTCTTCCCGGGATCTACAGCATCGTCAATCAAGCGGTGGTCATCTTCGAGCAGGAGATCTTACGCCTCAAGCTCACCTTGTGGCCAGCGGATCTTCTAGTCCGGCCCAAGCTGCCTTCTATTGGCGTGAGCTACCTACGCGCGGCCGAGGGGATTCGGGCCGGGGAGGAGGCGATGGAACGGGCCCTGCCTCAACTGCGCGTCCTCCTTTCCCAAGGGGCCTCTGACCGAACCTCCGCTCTTGGCCGCGCACAAGGAGACCTTTCCACCGACACACCGGGAAGGAGGCTTTGACCGATGCGTTTGGTTCGATCCCTCCCAAGCGGTAAGCTTGTGGGCAAGAGTTGGCCTTGCGGCGTTTTTGAAGGAGGATGAGTGCAGGGACGGATCTTGGTGGGGATCGCCGGGCTCCTCGGGGCGATGCTTTGGGTTCTTCTCGGCCTTGCCACGCGAGGCATCCCGATTAGGTTGGCGGGGGACGTGGCTCTCCGGGAACCGCCTGGGGCGAACGTCCGGGTCGAGCTCGCGTTACCCCAGCCGATTTCGGTGGAGCTGGCCCAACCGGTGGCCGCGGTAATCCCTCAACCCCTGACGGTAGAAGCCAACCCGGGGGGATGGACGTTCGGGCACCCTCGCGGCCCTGGTCTGCCCGCGCTGCGGCGAAGGCCCGCTGGTACCGGTGAGGTGGAACCTCTTCACCGGCGAGGTCACCTGGCGGTGCCTCAACTGCGGCCATACCGCCCCGTGAGGGCTCCCGTTGGGGAGTTCCGGCGGGCGATGCTCTCTCTTCCCACCGAACCGTGGTCGGATGAACCGTTCCTATTTGTGCTCGTCTTCCCGGCCCAGGGGCCGTATGCCTGGCTGTGCACGCCGGGCCCGCAGTACCTCCCCGATCCGTTGCCCGTGGTGCACGCCGCGCTCGTCGAAGGGATCGCCCAGGCATTCGGGCAAGCGCGAGAGGTCCGCGGCTCCGGGGATGACCTGTACCCGCTCCTTCTCTCAATCTACCTCCAGCGGTTGGGGCTGCTCGTGGGGGTGAACTAGGCGTGAATCGGGTCCTCCGCGGGGTGGTGGATCATCCGGTGTGGACCCTGCTCGGGATCCTCGTCGTCACCGGGATCTTCGCCGCGTTCCTCCCCCGCCTTGGGTTCCAGGCCGACTACTCCCAGATGCTGCCGGCAGGCGATCCGGTGGTGGCCCAGTACGACCACGCGCGGGAGTTGTTTGGGAGCCAGTCGCTCCTCATGCTCGCCGCCGTGGCCGAAGAGGGGGGAACCCTGTTCGACCTCCCCTCGCTCGCCAAGCTCTACCGGATCACCGAGGAACTCCGGCAGTTCGTCGAGGAGGGCCTCGTCGAGGAGGTCGTGTCCCCCCTCACCGTGGACGTCGTTAAGGGAACAGCCGCCGCGATCACGGTCCGGCCCATCCTCCCCGGCCCCCCCGAGACCGAGGACGATGTGGCCTGCTTCCGCGAGGCCGTCCTCGAGGAGCGCCTCGTGCGGGACACCCTGTTCCGGAGCGACGGGTCGGCGGCGGTGATCGTCCTCCGCGCCCACCCCGACTACGAGGACGACGAGGTGGCGATGGGGCACGTGGTAGCCCACCTCGAGGGGATCGCCGCGCGGTACGGAGGTCCAGAGCGGTTCTACATCTCAGGCGATGCGGCGTTCCTCGTGTACGTGAACCGTTACATGCGCCGGGATCTCGCGTTCCTCCTCCCGGTGGTGGTCCTCGTGGTGGTGGCGGTCCTGTTTGCGAGCTTCCGGACCGTGCGGGGGGTGGTGCTCCCCCTCGCGGTGGTCGGGGTGGGGGT
>DSBZ01000218.1 GCA_011057175.1 Candidatus Acetothermia bacterium | reverse complement strand
TCCCGAGGCCGAGGGGCAGCTGAACCAATTGATGGACCTTATCCGCGAGGTGCGGGCGGTGCGGGCTGAGGTCGGGGTCCCCGCGGGGGCGGAGGTGGACCTTGTCCTCGTCTCGGGGGAGGGGAGCGCGGATCTGGCTACCCTGTTCGCCCCGGCGATCCAGCGCTTGGCCCGGGCGGCACGGGTCCGCCACGAGTCCGGGGTGCGCCCGCCCGCGGGCGCCGCCCGCGGTGTGGCGGGCGCGGTCGCGTTCTTCCTTCCCGTGGGGGGCATCGTGGACTGGGAGGTGGTCCGGGAGAGGATCCACCGCGACCTGGGCCGAGCCAAGACCGAGCTCGCGAAGCTGGAGGGAAGGCTTGGGACTCCCCAGTTCCGGGAGAGGGCGGCCCCCGACGTCGTGGCGAAAGTGGAGGAGGAAGCCCAGGCCCTCCGCGCCCGTTGTGCACGTCTCGAACGCTACCTTGCCGATTGACCGCGATTTGCCACGGTGGCGGCCCGCGGAGAAGATGGGCGCGATGAGGGTGGGGGTCTCGTGACGCGGGCGGAGCTCCTGGCGGCGGTGCGGAGGGAGGCGTTGCCACGCCACGTGGCCCTGATCATGGATGGGAACGGGCGCTGGGCTCAACGGCGCGGGCTCCCACGGCGGGAGGGCCATCGTCAGGGGGTGAAGGCCGCCGAGCGCCTGGTCCGCTTCGTAGCCGGGGAGCGCCTGGTCCCCTGCTTGAGCTTGTTCGCCTTCTCCACCGAGAACTGGAACCGTCCGCAGGAGGAGGTGCAGGACTTGTTCGATCTCCTCGTCCGCTTCATCCGCGAGCGGGGGGACGAGTTCGTGGAGCAGGGGATCCGCTTGCGGGTCCTGGGGGCGGTGGAAGCCCTGCCCCCCTCCCTGCAACGGGCGATCGCCGACGTCGAGGAGCGGTCACGGAGGGGGGATGGGCTCGATCTTGCGGTGGGGATCAACTTCGGCGGACGGTGGAGCATCGTCGAAGGGGCGCGGCGGGCGATGGCCCTCGCCCGGAGCGATGGGCTGAAGCCCGAGGACTTGAATGAGAGCGCGTTCGCACGCCTTCTCCCCACCGCGGAACTCCCTGAGCCGGACCTCATCGTGCGTACGGGGGAAGAGAAGCGGATCTCCAACTTCTACCTCTGGGAGGCGGCCTACTCCGAGCTCTACTTCACGTCGCTGTTGTGGCCGGACTTCGACGAAGAGGCGCTCCTCGCGGCGATCCAGGATTTCCAGGGTCGCTGCAGGCGATTCGGGCGGGTGCCCCAATGAAGTCGCTCTCCAAGCGTTTTCTCACTGCCGCCGTCGCCATTCCGGTGGTCCTCGTTGTGTTCTGGGTCTGCGATCGGTACAGCGTGGATTGGGGGGTGGGTCTGTTCCTGGCCGCTGTGGCGATGACGGCGGGGTGGGAGTACCTGCATCTCGTGGAGAACCTCGGGATCCAGCTGCCAAGGGAGCTCTTCATGTTCGCGATCCCCGCCTACCTCATGCTCCTCATACCGTGGGAGGGGCAGTACGCGTTCGTGGTAGCGGGAGGGGTCGTCTACATGATCGTCTTCTACAGCTTCTCTCGGCGCGGGGCACGGGAGGGATTCTTCGCGTCGCTCGCGGGGATCTCCGGGCTCATCTACCTCCCGGTCACGATCGGTTTCGTGTACCTCTTGCACAAGGCGGGCTTCCCCTACGTCGCCCACTTCCTCCTCATCGTCTGGGGTTACGACTCGGGGGCGTACTTCGTGGGGAGCGCGCTCGGTCGGCACCAGCTCCTCCCTCGGATCTCGCTCGCCAAGACGTGGGAGGGCGTGGCGGGTGGCGTTGCCCTCGCGATGTTCGCGGCTGTGTTCCTTCCCGAGTTTTGGCGCGATCTCCCCCGCTGGGTGCCCCACATCGTCATCCTCGGCGTGGTCGTGGGGGCGTTCTGCCAGCTCGGGGACCTGTTCGAGTCCCTTGTCAAGCGGGCCGCAGGGGTGAAGGACACGGGGCGCCTCTTCCCCGGCCACGGGGGGATGCTCGATCGGGTGGACGGCCTCCTCGCTTCGGCGCCGGTGTACTTCTTCTACATGCACTACATCCTCGGCCTTATCTGAACCGCGATCCGTAGCCCGTAACCTGTCGTCCGGTGGTGGCCGAGCGATCGGCGTATCTACCCCAACGGGCCCTGTGGCGTCGGACCCTCTATCCAACGCGCGTTCTGTACTCCCTTCCCGTGCTGCCCTGACAGGTCCTACCACGAGGCTCACCAAGGACACGGGAAGACGCAGCAGAGACGCCCCCCCCATGGGAGCAGGGACCAGATCCACTTGTGTTCGGAGTGCCGTTCTTCGTAGCTCGGTGGTGAGGGGGGCCTGACCCGCCCATCCCCATGCGGCCGAAGGTGCCGGTGGGCTCAGACTCGAGCCCCCAGCTGCGGAGTCTGTCCTCGACCGAGCGGATCTTTCCCTCCAGTCGGCCGGCCGGGCCCTCGCGGTCATCGATGCGGATCAGGGTCGACACGCGGCGGACGTCGGCCCGCACCGCCATGTGGCAAGCCCTGATCACGGCCAACACCTCGTCCCACTCCCCTTCGACGATCGTCCCCATCGCGGTGAGCTGATGGGGGAGGCCGCTTTCGCGCACGATCCTCGCGCAGCGGGCGACGTAGCTCGACAGCGACTCCCCGGCGCCGATCGGCACGGTGGA
>DSBZ01000111.1 GCA_011057175.1 Candidatus Acetothermia bacterium | reverse complement strand
GTCGAGTACAGGCTGCCGGTTCGGCCCGAGGGCGGCCCCTCATCGTCAGTTCTACGTGCGGCGAGATCTGGTGGAGATGAGCGGAGTCGAACCGCCGGCCTCCGCGTTGCGAACGCGGCGCTCTCCCAACTGAGCTACATCCCCTGGTGGCGGCGCAGGGAGTCGAACCCTGAACCTCGCGGTTATGGGCCGCGCGCTCTTGCCGGTTGAGCTACACCGCCGCCTTGAGTCGGAAAGTCACGAGTCATTGAGACTCGCGATTCCGGATTTGCGACTATCTGGTTGCGGGGGCTGGACTTGAACCAGCAACCTCCGGGTTATGAGCCCGGCGAGCTACCTAATTGCTCCACCCCGCTTCTGCCGGGGGCGGGATTCGAACCCGCACGAGCTTGATGCTCAAGGGATTTTAAGTCCCATGCGTCTGCCTGTTTCGCCACCCCGGCGGCGCTTGGAGCGGGAAACGGGGGTCGAACCCGCGCCCTCCACCTTGGCAAGGTGGCGCTCTACCAACTGAGCTATTCCCGCTTCACTCCATGGTGATTATACGAGGGGACGGACGCTTGGCCACCCTGGTGCGAAGGGCGGGACTCGAACCCGCACGCCTTGCGGCACTGGATCCTAAGTCCAGCGCGTCTGCCTATTCCGCCACCTTCGCTGGCCCATGGTTGTAGCCCTCCCGTCGGGACCGGTCAACCCCCCACCCTTCGGGGATGGAGGCCGAGGAGCCCGGTGGGGTCCCGGCGTCGCTCCATCCTCACCCCCGGCAGCCGGACGAGGATGATCTCCGCCGTGTTGTGGACCGTTGCGGCGAGGAGGTGCCCGCCGATCGCCTCCCCACCCCGGCGCCCCACGACAACGTGGGCATGCAGAATGGGTTTTCCATCTTCATCTCCCAGGTTGCCCTGCAGCGAGAGGAGCTCCACAGGCTCGACAACCCTTTCCTCAACGTACTTCTTCCCGTCCCAATACCCAAGGGTGAGATCCCGCACCATCCCGATCCCCGGCCCCACTCCCGCGGCTTGGATCTCCAACCCGAGCAGGGCATCAGGGAGCTTCTCCCCATCGATACACCGTACCACCACCGTCGATCCTGAATCCGCTCGCTCCACGTCCCCTCCTTGCCCGCCGTGAGCGCTACGCTATCCTTCGGAGCCATGGGACCCCATCCTCGCCTCGCTGAGGCGGCACGGCGGCTCCGCCTCCGGTTCGGCCCCCCCGCCCCCTGCGGGGGCGAGCGACCCCTCGACCTCCTCGTGCGAACCATTCTTTCCCAAAACACGTCCGACCGCAACCGCGACCACGCCTACGCCGAGCTCCGCCGCCGGTTCTCGGGGTGGGAGGACGTCCTCGCCGCCCCGGAAGGGGAGGTCGCGCAGGCGATCCAAGGGGCGGGCCTCCACCGCCAGCGGGCGAGGCGCCTGAAGGAGGTCCTGGAGAGGCTCCAGCGCGAGCGAGGGACGCTCTCGCTCGACTTCCTCTCCGAGCTCCCGGACAAGGAGGCAGCGCGTTGGCTCCTCTCCCTGCCCGGGGTGGGGAAGAAGACGGCGTACGTGGTGCTCCTCTTCGGGTTCGACCGCCCGTTCTTCCCCGTGGACACGCACATCGCGCGGGTGACGCGGCGGCTGGGCCTGGTCACGGATCGCGGGGATCCCCACGACGCCCTCGCCCCCCTCGTCCCCACCGGAGGGGAGCGGGAGCTCCACCTCCACCTGATCCGCCTCGGGCGGGAGATTTGTCGACCTCGGAGGCCGCGGTGCGCAGCCTGCCCCCTACTCGATCTCTGCCCCCACGGGCGAAAGGAGACCCAATGACGCGAGATGAAGCGCTGAAGCTCGTCCAGGCGAAGGTGAAGACGAAGAACCTCGTCAAGCACATGCTCGCCGTGGAGGCGGGGATGCGGGCGCTGGCCCCCCGGTTCGGGGAGGACCCCGAGCGGTGGGCCCTCGCCGGCTTGATCCACGACCTCGACTACGAGGAGACGAAGGAAAGCCCCCACGTCCACGGCACAATCACCGTGAACCAGCTCCGCGAACGGGGGCTCTCCGATGAGGAGGTGTTGGGCGCGATCCTCGCCCATGCCGGGCGGAAGGAAGCGGAGACTCCGATCGAACGAGCCCTGACCGCGGTCGATCCCCTCACCGGGCTCATCGTCGCCGCGGCCCTCGTCCACCCCAAGCGGTTGGCAGGACTCACCCCCCACAACGTGCTCAACCGCTATCGGGAGAAGGGGTTCGCCCGCTCGGCGTCCCGCGACGGGATCGCTTCCTGCCGCGGCCTCGGGCTGGAGCTTGAGGAGTTCGTGACCATCATCCTCGCCGCAATGCAGGGGATCCGGGACGAGCTCGGGTTATGAGGCACCCCGTCAGCCACAGCGGCCCCCCCCTCACCTCGGGCAAGGCGAGGAGCTCCTCAGCGAGCCGCGCTGTGCGCGCCTCGCCGGAGGTGCGGGTGTAGAAGGTGAGAGAGGTCTCGCCCTCCCCACGATCGACTCGCGCTTCCACAGCGAGGACCCGGTGGCGGGCCGTGGCAAACAGCGCGCGGCACCCTTCTTCCAGCCGCGCGGGCTCCGTCCCCTCCCCGTGGACGATCACGGTGTGGTACCTGTGGACGGGTATCATGTGCCCAACGCGGTTCAGCAGGAACAGGACAACCAGCACCAGCATGCCGGCTCCGGCGGCGAGGACGTACAGGCC
>DSBZ01000008.1 GCA_011057175.1 Candidatus Acetothermia bacterium | reverse complement strand
GGGGGGAGGACGACGGGCTCCATCATCTGCCCGAGCATCCCATCGGCGAGGATCAGCGCGGGAACCCGGTATTGGTCGGAGAGGTCGAACGCCAACGCCGCCAGCTCGGCCGCCTCCTGGGCGGTGGATGGGGCGAGGACGATCAACCGGTAGTCGCCGTGGCCGCCGCCCTTCGTCGCCTGGAAGTAGTCCCCCTGCGCAGGGGCGATGTTCCCCAGCCCCGGTCCACCCCGGGCCACGTTGAGGATCACGCAGGGAAGGTCCGCCCCCGCGAGGTAGGAGATCCCCTCCATCTTGAGGCTCACCCCCGGAGAGGATGAGGAGGTCATCGTGCGCACCCCCGCCGCGGCGGCCCCGTAGCACATATTGATCGCTGCCAGCTCGCTCTCCGCCTGGAGGAACGCCCCGCCCGCCTTGGGGAGGTGGGCGGCCATGTACTCCAGGATCTCATTCTGCGGGGTGATCGGGTAGCCGAAGTACGTGCGGCAGCCGGCGCGGATCGCCGCCTCGGCCATCGCCTCGTTGCCGGTCATGAGCTGTCGTTCCGCCATCCGCCCTCCTTGCACTGCGCTGGGTCGGTTACCGGTGATCGGCGGAAGGCTCGGCGGAACCGCCCACCCCTGAGCTGACAACCGCCTTCTCCCGGTACACCTCGAGCGCCACGTCGGGGCACGTCTGGGCGCAGAGGGCACACCCCGTGCACTTCTCGGGATGGGCGGCCGACACGACGGGGTAGCCTGAGCTGTTGTGGGTCGCGGAGAGCTCGAGCACCCCGAACGGACACACCCCGACGCACAGGCCGCACCCCTTGCACCGCTCTCTGTCGATAACAACCTTCCCGCTGGGCATCAACTCCTCCTAATCCAGTTCCAGTTTCTGTGAGGTACGCACCCCCCGGCGGCGCTGAAGGCGCCCAAGCGCCGCTTCGGTCGCCTTGAGCCAAGCTTCGAGGCGCCACTCGATCCGCTCCCCTGGCTCCGCGGCGGGGGGACCCGCAGCCGAGCGGGCGATGAGGGCGGACCGGAACTCGATTGCCTCGCGGTGATAGGCGATGGCCTCCCGATCCCGATCCGTGACCCGCCGCAAGGAGAGGGTGGGGCGCTCCAGGCGATCGGACCCGATCACCTTCACGAGGAGCTCCTGGCCCACCGCAAGGCCCTTCTCCCCTGAAGAGAGACCATCCTCGACGATCTCCGAGACGTGGAGGAACCCCACCTCGCCCTCGGGGAAGCCGATGAGGGCCCCGTTAGGCTGGATCTCAATCACCTTTCCCAGCACGAGGTCGCCGACCCTGAGCTTCGGGGTCATCGGGTTCCTCCTCGCATCATGGGCCCCCCGCCGCATCAGGCCTTGGTGACCCGCCCTGCCTTGATGCAGCGGGTGCAGACCCGCATCCGCACCCGGCGACCCTTGTGGAGGGCGTGAACCCGCTGCAGGTTCGGAAGCCGCACCCGGCGGCTGTGGCGACCGGAGTGGCTCACCTTCGCCCCGAATTCGGGGCCCCGGCCGCAGATCTCGCATGTCCGTGCCATCAGTCCTCCTTGTGTACGTAGTGGGGCTCGATCTCGCCCAGGTCGTCCGCTCCCCTCGTCCTGAACCGAGCCCACCCTAAACGGGCGATTTCCCCCGGCCGCGGATGGGCGAACGCCTCCGAGGCACAGGCGATCCGACGTCCCGCCGCGGCGACCTCAGCGCGGAAGCGGACGGCCCCGGATCCGACGAGGAGGGCGCTCGGCTCCTCGCTCACCTTGGCGAGGGCTTCCCTCCAGGGAAGCACCGCCTCCATCCCCACGCGATCCGGAGTGGCCCATGCCATGTACACGAACTCCCGCCGATCGTGGATCCACACCGCAACCTTCCCCGGCCACCACGAAAGCGGCCGGGCCACGGCCTCCGTCTGGCGGACCCCCACCATGGGGATCCCGAGACTCTGCGCCATCCCCTTGGCGAATGCAAGGCCGATCCTGAGGCCGGTGAACGAGCCGGGGCCGATGTCCACCGCAATGAGCTCGATCCCTTCTCGATCGGCGCGCGCGAGGGAGAGGAGGGCGTCCACCGCCGCGGGAACGATCCCTCCCCCGGCCCGGCCGAGCGGGACGACGAGCTCGTGCACCCCGCGCGAGGAGAGGAGGGCGATCCCGCCCCGATCCCCTGCGGTCTCGATCCCCAACACCACGACCCATCTTAGGGGGCACCTCCCGGGCCGCGCAACCCAGCCGGGAGGAGCCGGGCGGGAGGGGCCGTCTCGCCCAACACTGCCGCCCCTTCCTCCCGATCGCGGGCGATCTGTTCGCTGAGGGCTCGCTCATCGGCGAACCGCTTGTCAGGGCGGAGGAACCGCATCAGGTGGACCTCCACCGGGCCCTCCACCTCGCCCGGGGGCGGGGCGAGAAGGTGGATCTCCGCCGAGGGAGGAAGATCGGGGAACGTCGGTCGGGCCCCGATGTAGAACAAGGCCCTTCCCTCTCCGTCGCGCCACTGCACCCACGCCGCGTACACCCCCGCCCGGGGGCGAACGAGCTCCGGGGCGAGGTCGAGGTTCACCGTGGGATAGCCCAACCGGCGCGCGATCCTCGCCCCCGGCGTGGGCGCTCCTACAACCCACACCGGGCGGCTCAGGAACGATGCGGCCTCCGTCACGTCCCCCGCCGCGATGAGGCCGCGGATGAGAGCCCCCCTCACCACCTCTCCCCCCAGGCGCAGAGGGT
>DSBZ01000033.1 GCA_011057175.1 Candidatus Acetothermia bacterium | reverse complement strand
GTTCCGTGGGTGTACACCGCCGTCCTCGCCACCTACGGGATGACGATGCCGATCGTCCCCGCGCGGGGACCGTGCCTGCGGTGCCTGTTCCCCGACCCTCCCCCTCCTGGCACGATCCCCACCTGCGCCGAGGCGGGGATCCTCGGCCCCGTGCCGGCGGCCCTCGCCGCGCTTCAGGCCGCGACGGCGATCCAGGTCCTGGTGAGGAGCCCGGACCTCGTGCCGGGAGGGCTCCTCCGCCTCGACCTGTGGGCCGGTCGGGCGGAGACGACGCGCGTCGAACGGGCCGCGGATTGCCCGTGCTGCGGGAAGCGTCGGTTCGAGTTCCTCTCCCGGCCGTCCCGCACCACGATCCTATGCGGAGACGCGGTCCAGGTCCTCCCCCGAACCCGCGGCGACCTCGATCTCGACGGGCTTGCCGCCCGCCTCACCCCCTTGGGGAAGGTGCGGCTCGCAGGCGGGGTGTTGGTCGCTTCCCTCGAGGGGGCCCAGCTCACCGTGTTCCCCGATGGGAGGGCGCTCGTGAAGCGCGCATCGCCCGACCGGGCCCAAACCCTCTACGACCGGTACATCGCGCGATGAGGGCCCCTAGGTGAACCGCCCGACGAGCCACACGACGAGGACCACGATCCCTACGACGAGGAGGGGGACGACGAGCGACCTCCGCGCCCACCGCCGCGCGACCTGCCTTTCCTCGGGGGCAAGGTCCACCCGCCGCGGATAGCGGAGGTCCAGCCACTGCGCCTTCTTGAGCATGCGCACTGATTGGGCGATCTTCCCTTGCCGACGGTACACGACCCCCAGGTTGTGGTGAGCGGAGGCATGATGCGGATCCTCCTCTGTGGCCCGGCGGTAGGCGTGCTCCGCCCGCGTGAGGTCGCCGCGATCGAAGTACAGGTTTCCCAGCCGGAACAGGACCTGGGCCTTCGCTTCCCCGTAGCGGAGGACACCCACGAGGAGGTCGATCCCCTCCTCGTGGCGCCCCGCCCGGCGCAGCTCCTCGGCCCGGCCGAGGGCCCGCTCCACGAGGCCCGCCCGCTCCGCCAGCGTCAGGCCCCGGGGGTCGGGCAGAGGAGCGAGATCCGTTCCTTCACCGTTTGGATGTCGAGCCATGTCTGGTGTTTGGGGCTCCCTTTGGCCTTGCTCGGGTTCCGCAGGAGGTAGCTGGGGTGGTACATCGGGAACACCTCGATCCCCCCCCGCCAGCGGTGGAACCTCCCCCGCAGCTGGGCGATGCCCTCGGTGGTCGCAAGGAACCATTGGGTGGGGACGTTGCCGAGGGTGACCACGATTCGCGGCCGGAGGAGGGCGATCTGGGCGGCAAGCCAATCCCAGCAGGCCTCCATCTCCGGGCGGGTCGGGACGCGGTTCCCGGGCGGACGGCACTTCACGATGTTCGCGATGTACACTTCCTCCCGCTGAATCCCGACCGAGGCCAGGATTTGGGTGAGGAGCTGTCCCGCCGGGCCGACGAAGGGGCGACCGGTCTCGTCCTCGACCTCCCCCGGACCCTCCCCCACGAAGAGGAGCGAGGCGCGGGGGTTCCCCTCCCCGAACACGACTGTTCGCCGTCCGTCGGCAAGCGGGCACCGCCGGCACTCGGCAGCCTTCCGGGAGAGCACATCAAGAGAGAGCTCGAACGTGCCGGACACCCTTTCGCCTCCAGGAACACAGTCAGCAATCGCAAGTCCGAAGTTACAGGTCCAGAACAGGAATCGTCTTTCGTTGAGACGTGCAACTTCCTGACTCTCGACTGTTCTCTTGGAGCGGGCAACGGGGATCGAACCCGTGACCTGCAGCTTGGGAAGCTGCCGCTCTACCAACTGAGCTACGCCCGCGCGGACCGGGGTGCACGGCACCCGATGTGCCGTCATCATACCGCCGCGGTCCCCACACGGTCAAGCACGGGAGGTACTTGTTTACCGCGGAGACGCAGAGGACGCCGGAGGAACCGTGATCCGTGATGGATGATCCGTGATCGGGTAAAGCCCTTCTTCACACCACGCATCACAGATCACGCGTCACGGGTCTGTTCTCTGCAAACTCCGCGTCTCTGCGGTGGATTCCGAAGCGCTAAACATGTATCGTGGGGCGAAACATTCGGTAGAGCTCAAGGCGCCCTAGTCGGATTTGACCGGTGACCCTGTACCCAAGACGCTCGTAGAAGGAACGGTTCCGGCGGCCGTGCGTGGACAGGTACACCCCCCGCGCGTCTGGATCGGGGTCGCACAGGGAATGGGCCCGATCCATCAGCGAACTCCCCACCCCACGACCCCGCCAACCGGGGCGAACGCCGAGGCGGACGATCTTCCAGTGCCCCGCCTTGCCTCTCCGCGGGGGGGCGATGACCACCGCTCCCACCACCTCGCCCCCAGCCACCGCGACGTACGCCGGCTTGCCGGCGGTGAGACGTGCACGGAGGATCCGTGCAAGCACGACTACAAACCACCGCCGTGGAATCGAACGTAAGAGGAAGAACCCCCACAGCGGCTCGGTAGAGAAGGCCTCCGCCAGCGCCTGCGCTGTTGGGAAGACATGCTCCCGGGTGAGCGCCACAATCTGGGCTGCGCGCTCAACTGCCGGCACGGCTCGGGGATGTTAAGTCGCCCGGAGGGGCTCCAGGGCCGGCATGGACTTCCCGCGCAGGAAGTCGAGGGTCGCCCCGCCTCCCGTCGAGACGTACCCGAAGCGGTCGGCAAGGCCGAGCTT
>DSBZ01000134.1 GCA_011057175.1 Candidatus Acetothermia bacterium | reverse complement strand
TCCCTCATCACGGCGATGCGATCTCCCAGAGAGAGAGCCTCCACCTGGTCGTGGGTGACGTACACGGTGGTCGTCCCGATTTCGCGATGGAGCCGCTTCAGCTCGGCACGCATCTGAAGGCGGAGCAGGGCATCGAGGTTGGAGAGTGGTTCATCCATGAGCAGGACTTGGGGCTTCATCACGATGGCCCGCGCTACTGCCACCCGTTGCCGCTGTCCCCCCGAAAGCTGGGCGGGGTATCGCTGGAGGAGCTCGTCGATGTGAAGGAGTCCTGCTGCTTCTTGGACTGCCCTTTGGATCTCCCTCCTGTGGACGCGGCGCATGCGGAGCCCGAACCCGATGTTCTGGGCCACGGTCATATGCGGGAAGACGGCGTAGCTTTGGAAGACCATAGCGATCCCTCGCCGCGCGGGAGGGAGTTCCGTCACGTCGCGACCGCTGATGAAGACCTTCCCGCTGTTGGCCCGCTCAAGGCCAGCGATGCACCGCAGTGTGGTCGTCTTCCCACAGCCGGAGGGGCCGAGGAGGACGAGGAACTCCCCATCCTCGATCGTCAGGTCGACATCGCGCACCGCGACCACGCGGCCAAAGGTCTTCCGCACCCGCTCAAGCTTGATCTCGGCCACCACTCACCTCTCAGAGATCGCACCGCCCCACATCTGGAACAGATACCTCCGGGCCAGGGCCATGAAGATGAGGGCGGGGATGACCATGAAAAACCCTCCCGCGAACCGAAAGTCAAGGGGGGCAACCTCGAGCGCTGTCAGCACCTGGGCCGGCAGGGTCCGGTTGCGGACGGTAAGGATTGCTGCAGCGAACACCTCGTTCCAGGAGATCACGAAGGTGAACATGGCGGCTGCCGCCAGCCCCGGAAGGGCTAACGGGAGGGCCACCTTCACGAATGCCCCCAGTCGGCTGCACCCCAGGGTCATCGCCGCCTCTTCCAGCTCTTTGGGAACACCTGAGAAGATACCGGATGTGATCAGAACAGCAAACGGAAGGGCCATCGCGGTATGGATGAGTGCCACACCGACCAGCGTATCGTAGAGCTGCCACCGGATGAACGTGACGGTGAGCGGGATCGCGAGCAGCGCTGTGGGGAACATCCTCGTGATGAGGATGCCGAGGCGGAACGCCTCCCGGCCGCGGAAGACGTACCGCGCCACGGCGTATCCGGCGGGTGCGCCGAGGGTGAGGGTCATCCCCAGGGTAAGGAGGGCCACGAGCACGCTGTTCCTCAGAGAAGAAAGGGTGCCGTAGGAGCGGAGGAAGAAGGCCATCGTGGTTGTTGTGAAGTGGCTCGGTAGGACCGACCGTGGCCACTGGTAGAGCTCGAGTCGGGGAGTAAACGCGGCAAAGCCAATCAGGACCAGCGGTACGAGGACCCAGAGGGCGATCCCTGTCACCGCCATGTACAGGAGAAACCGGCGCTGGAGCCGGCGGAACGTCACGAGCGCACCTCCCGCGGCCGGAGAAACCGCAGGTACCCCCAAGCAAGGAGGGCAGAGATGACCATGAGGAGGAGGGCATAAGCAGAGGCCACGTTCGTGTTCCGGTAGAGGTAGTACCAGTAGTAAGCCTCGCCCGCCAGCACGGGGACCATCCGGCCCCCCAGCGCGACGACCACGGCGAACATCTGCAGCGCGAGGATCGTCCGGATGATGAGTGCCGACTGCAGCGACGGCTTGAGGAGGGGCAACGTAACATGCCACAGCCTCTGCCAGGGGCGGGCCCCGAACACCTCGGCGGCCTCGAGATAGTCGCGGGAGATCATCTGCAAGCCGGCAACCAAGATCACGAGGACGATCGCGGTGGCACGCCAGTGCTCCGCGAGGACGATCGACCCCACGACCCAGCTTACATTCTGCGCCGAAAGGAAGAAGATCGGCCTCTCGGTCAATCCCAGTCCGTACAAGAAGGAGTTGATGTATCCATGCTGGGTGAAGAGGGAGAACCAGATCAGCCCTGCGGCGAGGTCGGAGATGCCGAGGGGGATGGCGCAGATGTAGAGGAAGCTCCGCGATCCGCGAAACTTCGTGTTGACGAGGAGGGCGATGAGCAGGGCTGTCGCCAGTTGCAGGGGGACAACGATTGCCAGAAGAAGTAACGTGAACCGGAGGGCGCTAGCGAACTGAATATCCTGGACCATCCGCCACAGGAAACGCGTTGTCCACTGCCCATCCTGGGTACGAAATGCCAAGAGGAGGGCCTGGACAACAGGAACCAAGAAGAACACGGCCACGTAGACGACCGTGGGAAGGATCAGCCAGTAGGGGATGGCTCTTTCAGAGGCCAGGGACCGCAGGGGGTGGGGACGGCTCATGGATGAAGCCGGGCCGGGGGGGCATGCCCCCGGCCCGGCGTTCCCCTTACGGTAGATACGCGTCGGGCACCGGGGTCGGCGCGCCCGTCTCCCGGAACAGCGCATCGAGGAGCGCCCCCTGCTGAGCGAGCACCTCCTTGATGGGCCGGCCACGGATCACGATCTCCGTGAACGAGTCCAGGTAGACCTTGTTGAACTCCCCGCCTCGGGCACCGAGCCCGCCCGGGATGATGGAGACGAGAAGGTCCGGCGACGCTGACTGGAGGGCGACACCATCAGCAAGGACCTTCAGCCCGCCCGTGGGGACGGCTCCCGCGGCCTCAGCGACCACGGGGAAGAATCCCACCCCCTCCAGGATCGCGACCTGGCTGGACGGCCGCGTGAGGT
>DSBZ01000102.1 GCA_011057175.1 Candidatus Acetothermia bacterium | reverse complement strand
TCTTCATGGTGTGAGCTTCCTGTACGCCCCCACGAGGGCGATTTGGGGGTAAGGTCGGTCGGGGGCGACCGGGGCGGGGGTGATCCCCCGGCGCAGGGCGAGGAGCCGCAGGGCCTCCATCGTCTTCGCGATGTCCACGCCCTTTGGGCACCGCACCCCGCACGCCAGACATGAGGCGCAGACCCACGGGGCGGAGAGCGCAAGCGCCGACTCGTCCCCGAGCTGGACCAGGCGCAACACCTGGTTCGGGAGCGCGTCCATGAAGTCGGCGAACGGGCACCCCGCGGAGCACTTCCCGCACTGGTAGCACGCGTACGGGTTCACGCCGGAGAGCTCCTCCACCCTGCGGGCGAAGGGGGCATCAAGCCGATCCCGGGACAGGTCTAGTTCGCGAGCCATCGGTTCACCTCTGCCACCGCCTCGGGCACGGCCCTCGCCACCTCCGGGGAGAGACCCCGCCGGAACGGGAGCTCTGGCTCCACACCGATCGCGAGGGCCCAGGTCTCGGGAACGGGAACCCCGGCCATCTGCAGCGCCGCGAGCGCTTGAGCCAGACCCATCCCGTGAAGCCAGCGACCGTCATCCGGTGTCCGGGGTCCGGAGCCCGGGAACAGGGGGAGCAGGGCCACCTCGCCCACGGGGAGGGCGGGGCAGGCGTCCACGACGAGCGCCCGCGCAACCCCGACGAGGGCCTGGGCGAGGGGAAGCCCCCCGCGGATCGCCTCCCATACCTCGATCTCCGGTCGCGGGCCGAGGGCCCGGACCACCGCCGGTCCCACGCCGTCGTCGCCCCGGTCCGGGTTCCCCAGCGCCACGACCACCGCCCTAGCGCGTGATCCGGCGTTCAAGGTTTCCCTCCTCGTCGTAGATTTCCACCACGAGCGGCATCTCGCCCGGGAGGAAATGGGTCGCGCACGCCAGGCACGGATCGTAGGCGCGGAACGCCATCTCGATCCGGTTGAGGAGCGCTTCGTCAAGGGCCCCTCGCCGCACCACGCCCTCCGCCATCTGCTTCACCGAAAGCCCGATCCCCGCCGCGTTGTGGGTCGTGGCGACGATCAGGTCGAGGTCGGTCACAAGGCCCTGCTCGTCGAGGACGTAGCGGTGGAAGAGGGTCCCCCGCGCCGCCTCGACGACCCCGACCCCGGATCCAGGCTTTCCGAGCTTCCCCCGGATCTCCGTCCTGGTGAGGTCCTCCTCCGTGGCCAGGGCGGCCGCGGCCTCCGCGGCCTGGACCATCTCCACCAGCCGCGCCCAGTGGTAGGCGAACGTGGCGTGGACCGGCTTCTCCCCGAAGAAGTCCAGGAACCGCTCATACTCCTCCTGGGCGAGCGGCGTTGCCATCCGCTCGGCGACGTTCAGGCGCGCCAGAGGCCCCACCCGGTAGATCCCCGACTCCGGCCCGGCCACGAACCCCGTCCACCCCGGCTCCCGGAGGTACGGGAACTTCACGTAGGTCCAGGGCTCGACCCGCTCGGCGATCTTCGCCAACGCCGCCTCCCCATCGAGGCGGAAGAGCTCCTTCCCGTCGGCAGAAACGGCCCGCACCTCGCCCCGGCAGAAGTGGAGGGCGGTACCGCCGTCGACCAGGCCCATGTAGTGGGTGGGGAGCTGCCCCTCGGGCAGGGCGAGGAGGGACTGGAACGCCGGGTCGGGGAGGACCTCCTCGTGGAAGAAGGTCACGAACTCCCCGGCGAGGTCCACCATCGCTCCGGTGTGGCCCGCGATCTCCGTGGCCTCGTCGGGGGCGATCGGCTTCGAGACGCCGCCGGGGAGGGCGAACACGGGGTGGATCGCCCGGCCGCCGATGATCTCCAGGACCCGCTGCGCCCGGGCGCGGACCGCCACCACCTCCCGGCCGAGCTCGGGGTAGGCCTGCAAGACCCCGAGGACGTTCCGGGCCCCGTTGGGGGTGTGCGCGGGGAGGAGGAGGTCCGGCCCCCCGAGGAACACGAGGTGGAGGAGGTGGTCGGCGAAGATGTAGGCGTTGTAGAAGAGCTCCCGCTGAATCCACGCCGCGGGAGGGACGGTCGCCCCGTAGGCCGCGTCGAGGGCCCGGGCCGAGGCGAGGTGGTGGGCCTCCGGGCACACCCCGCAGATCCGCTCCGTGATCTGGGGCATCTCCTCCCCCCGCCGGCCCCGGCAGAACGCCTCGAACCCCCGCAGCTCGGGGACCTGGAGGACAGCCCCCTTGAGCCCCCCGCCCTCGTCGAGGTAGAGGAGGATCTTCCCGTGCCCCTCGAGACGGGTGATGGGGTCGATGGTGAGCTTCTTCATGCGCCCCTCCTCGCGCGGCGGACGTAGCTGGGGAGCGCGTACTTGTAGAACGTGCCCAGGGGATCGGCGACGCGATCGAGCACCTCGTCCTCGGCGGCGAACGCCGCCTCCCCTTCCTCGCCGACCCGGACGAGGGATCCCAGCGCGGAGACCATGGCGAGACCTGGGTCCCCGGCGTTGGGGGTCGGTCCCAGGCACCCCGTGCACGGCATCCCCCCCTTCGGGCAGGCGGCGCCGCACCCGCCTCGGGTGACGGGCCCCATGCAAATCATCCCCTGGTCGAGCAGGCACTGCTCCGGGTCGGGGACGAGCTCGTGGGGGCGGACGACCTTCGCGAGCTTTCGGTCCTCCCGGGTGCGGGGGCACTCCTCGCACAGGGCCTTGTCGTGGGCGAACACGTGGCCCGTGGGGGGCAGGTCCCCGGAGAGGAGGGCGT
>DSBZ01000245.1 GCA_011057175.1 Candidatus Acetothermia bacterium | reverse complement strand
TCCACCACCACTGCCAGGTAGAGAAACCCCGATCCTCTAGGAACCACCCACAGCCGGTCCGAGCAGCCTGCGCCTCCGGATCGCGCTGCGTGGTCTTCGTCTTCCGAGGTTGGCTCACCCCCGCCCGAGCTCCACGTCCTCTCGGGCCCGTTTCGACGGGAAGCGTCCCAGCCACGCGTAGTACCCGCTGGTGGAGACCTCCAGCACACGGCACATCGTGGCCACGGGGTACCGCGCCTGGTGATCGCTCACGAACTCGTACCCTTCCCTGGTACCGAGCCGGTCTCCTGAGCGAACCAGGCCGCGGGTTTTGGCCGGAGCTAACGGTTCTCACGCCTCAGGCGACGCAGTTCCTCCTCCTCGTCCGTCGTTAGCCTGCCGGACCCACTCCCGGAGCGTCTCTCGCGCATCGAACGCCCGGCCCGCACCAACTCCACGATCTGCCGCCGGAACTCCGGCGGGTACGGCGGTCGTGTCTAAGCCCTAACCTGTCCACGATACCGGGGCAACTCCAATCGTGGCTTGTTGCTCTCGATGGAACCGAACGAGCGCGCGCAGGGCGTCTGGGGGGACAAGCGGAACATCCCGGGCAAAACGAGGAACGTGCCCGAGACCACCGCCTCGCGCACCGCGAGAACGGCGTGTCCCGTGCCGCGGGGCTCGCCCTGGTCCACGAATACCCCGTCGCGCCCGGAGAACATCGTACGACAACTACGATCCTCGCGGGGAGAGGTCCTGAGCAACGCGGAGCAGGGACTCGATGAGCGGGAGGCCGGCCAGGGGGTGGAGGACCTTGGGGCGGCGGGAGCGCATCCGCGTCCCTTTCCCCGCCGCCAGGATCACCGCATCGAGCGAGTCGTCCATCGGCCGCTTCGACCATAGCCCGACCACCCCGATCCCGCAAAACGAACTGTCAACCGTCCTGCGCTTTGCAAGCCGGACGCGCAATCCCTCGGCAGCTCTCCATTCCCCCCGTCGGGGGCAAGGGCAGGGGCCACGGGGATCAACCAGGCAACGTGCTGCGCTCGAGGTCAATCACGGCATCGCAAGCCCCCCGCACGAGGGGATCGTGGGACAAGATGACCACCGTCCTCCCGGGGAAGTTGGTGCGGATGTGTTCGAGGATCTTCGCCGCCGTTCTCTCGTCGAGGAACGCGGTCAACTCATCGAGGAGGAGCAAAGGCGCCTCCCGGAGGAAGCCGCGGAGGATCCCCAGCCGCTTCCGCTCCCCTCCCGAGAGCTCGGAGAGCTTGGCCGAAGCAAGGTCTCGGGAAAGAAGGTCCCGGGCAGAGTCCTCCAGGCCCAGCCTCCGGGCCACCTCGCGGATCCTTTCCTCCGGCGCCCCAAGGACGCCCGCCAGGCTTCCGTCCGTGCTCACGAACTTCGGCTCCTGCTCCACCACCGCTATCATCCCCACCCGCTCGGGGAGAGGAAGCGCCGTCACATCTTTTCCGAACAGGAGCACCTTCCCCGGCGGCACAGGGTACAGGCCGAGGATGAGGTTGAGGAGGGTGCTCTTCCCAAGTCCGCTTCGCCCGACGATGGCCGTCATCCGGCCCCGCTCCACCCGAAGCGAGAGCCCGCGGAAGATGGACACCCCACCCACGGAGAAGTCAAGACCCCGCACCTCGATCGCGTACGGATGGTCGGGAACCACTGTCGGGATCTTGGATTCTTCTACGGTCCACTGTTCAGGCCAGGAGAGGACCTCCTCCACCCGCCCCAGGGAGACGAACGCGGGCTCGATCTCGGCGGCGAAGTTCGACATGAAGCCCACGAACTCGTACAGCCAGTTGATGTACTGGCTGAAGGCGACCAGGGTCCCCACCGTAGCCTCCCCGCGGAAGATGAGCCAGGCGCAGGTGACGATCACCGCCACCTCCGAGCCGACGGTGATGAGGGTCGTGAACCCGCCCTGGAAGAGGAGGGTCAGCTTGTACAGAGCGAACCCCTCCCGCAGGTAGGCCCCCAGGGCCCGGGAGAAGCGGTCCATCACCCCGCGCAGACCGGCCTGGACGCGCACCGAGTAAAGGGCCGCGAGGCCCTCCTCGGCCGCGGCGACGTACCGCGCCTCGGCCTCCTGGCGCCGCGTGGCAAGAGCGGGAGCTCGTCTCCCGTAGAGACGGAACCCCATTGCGTACGCGGCAACGAACGCCACGGCGATCCCCGCAAGAATCGGGGACATGGCAAACATGAGGGAGAGCACGATCACCACGAGCACGATGTGCCCGACGAGCTCGGCCAAGCTCTTCACGATGAGGGGCGACACTCGGGGGACGTCGCTCGTCAGCCGCTGCAGCGCCTCCCCGGCCTTCGTCTTGAGCGCCTGCTCGTAGGGTACGGTGTGGAACTTGCGGTACATCCCCAATTGCACGTCCTGCTCCACCTTGAGCTCGAGGCGGCGCGTGGCGTAGCCCCGGGCGTAGAGGAGGACCACCTGGGCGATCTCCATGCCCAGGAACACCGCGATCCAGAGGGCAAACAGCCGCGGGTCGAGGGCGGTCAGGGCATCGATCACCCGCCTGAAGAAGAAGGGCAAAACCCCGCTGATCGCGAAGAAAACGAGATGCAACGTGAGCGCGGAAGCCCACAGGGCGCGGTACCTGAACACGTGGGCCTGCCAGAACCGAACCACCCGAAGCAGTCGGCCCTTCATCGTGCCTCGCTCCCTTGCACGCTCCTGTCACCCGAAGCAGGGGCAGCACCTGCTCGGTGCAATGGGTTCTACTGGGTGATCCTACGGCACAGATCCGCCGAAACCAACACCCTCCGCCGCAGC
>DSBZ01000107.1 GCA_011057175.1 Candidatus Acetothermia bacterium | reverse complement strand
GGCCCCGATGGACGCCCCGTGCTTCACCACCGTCGGCACGTAGTCCTCGGGCCGGTTGCGGGGGAACGCGGACCGGGGCGTCTTCACGTTGGTGAACACGCAACTCGGGCCGCAGAAGACGTAGTCCTCGAGGACCACGCCCTCGTACACGGACACGTTGTTCTGGATCTTCACATGGTTGCCGATCTTCGCGTTCTTGGCCACGAACACGTTCTGGCCGAGGCTGCAGTTCGCTCCGATCTCGGCCCCGCCCATGACGTGGCTGAAGTGCCAGATCTTCGTCCCGGGGCCGATCTTGGCCCCGGGGTCCACGTACGCGGACTCGTGCACGAAGGGATCGCTCATCTCCCCTCCAACTGGCGGCTCGCCTCCTCGAGCACGGCCACCACCTCCACCGCCCGGCGGCCATCGCTCAAGGGGCGGCGGCCGTCCCGGACGCAGGCGAGGAAGTGCTCCATCTCCAACCGCAACGGCTGCGCGGCCCCCCGGAAGACGACCTCGCTCCCCTCCTCGCGCGGCCGCAGATCCTCCCCGATCCGCTTCCGGTGCAGGGTCACCTCCTGGGCGATCTCGTCGTAGACGAGCATCGCCTGGGACCCGACCACGGTCAGGCGGCGGCGCTTCTCCGGCCACAGCCAAGACGCGTGGACGTGGGCCCGGACGCCGCTCGGGAACGCGAGGTGAAGGTGGACATCGTCCTCGACATGGGGCTGGAGGACCGCCTGCCCCACCGCCTGCACCCCGACCGGCCTCTCCCCAACGAGGTGGAGGAGCACGGCCACGTCGTGGACTCCGAGGCTCCACAAGGCGTTCTCCACGGTGCGCACGGTGCCGAGGTTCAGGCGCTCCTGGTGCAGGCTCGACAGTCCGCCCAAGCTCCCGGCGGCGAGGTACTCCTTCATCCACCCCACGGCGGGCTGGTAGAGGAGGAGGTGGCCTACCATGAGCGTGCGCCCCGCGCGGTCGGCCCGGTCGGCGAGGTCCTCGCCCTCCTCCCGGCGCAGGGCGAGGGGCTTCTCCACGAACACGTGCTTCGCCGCCTCGAGGGCCTCCCGGGCGAGGGCATAGTGGGTGGCGGCCGGGGTGGCGATGGCCACCGCGGGGAGCGAACCCGCGAGGAGCAGGCGGTGGTCGGGGTAGACCGGGACGTCGGGGTAGACGGAACGGAGCTCGTCACGCGCCTCGGGGCGGACCTCGGCGATCCCGCCAAGGGCCCCGAGCTCCGCGAGGGTCCGGGCGAGGTTCCTCCCCCAGCCGCCCGCGCCGATGAGGCCGACCTTCATAGCAGGGTGATCCTCTCCCGCCCCTCCGCGACCCCCTTCGTCGCGTTGCGGGTGTCAAGGACGTGGCGGGCCTGGGCCACCACGAACCCGTAGTCCACCGCGGAGTGGTCGGTGGCGATGACCACGAGGTCGCTCTGCCGGAGCTCGTCCGCGGTGAGGGAGACGCTCTCCAGGTCAAGCCCGACGTCGCGCAGGCTCGGGACGTGCGGATCGTGGTAGGCGACCTCGGCCCCGTACGCGCGGAGGAGCCGGATCACCTCCACGGCGGGCGACTCGCGGTGGTCGGCGAGGTCGCGCTTGTAGGCCGCACCCAGGACGAGGACCCGCGCCCGGGACGGGGCAACGCCGAGGCGGTTCAACACCCTGAAGGCCTTCTCCCGCACGAACTCCGGCATGCGGCGGTTGATTTCGCCCGCAAGAGCGATGAAGTGGGTGTTGAAGTTGAGCTCCTTGGCCTTCCACTCGAGATAGTGGGGATCGAGGGGGATGCAGTGGCCGCCGACCCCAGGCCCAGGCCAGAACGGCATGATCCCGAACGGCTTGGTGAACGCCGCTTCCAGGACCTCCCAAACGCTCAGCCCCATCCGGTCGCAAAGGAGGGCGAGCTCGTTCACAAGGGCGATGTTCACCGCCCGGAACGTGTTCTCGAATACCTTGACGAGCTCGGCGGCCTTGGCGCTGGAGACGGGGACGACCCGTTCGATCGTCTGCTCGTAGAAGGCGAGGGCGACGGCGAGCGACTCCGGCCCGACCCCGCCCACGACCTTCGTCGTGTTCTTCGTCGTGTAGCGCTTGTTCCCCGGGTCCACCCGTTCGGGGGAGTGGGCAAGGAAGAAATCCACCTCCAGCTTCAGGCCCGAAGAGGAGAGGATGGGGAGCATGACCTCCTCAGTCGTCCCGGGATAGGTGGTCGACTCCAGGCTCACGAGCTGCCCTGGCCGCAGGCGCTTGGCCACCTCCCGCGTCACCCCCTCCACGTAGCTCAGGTCCGGGGTGAGGTTCTTGGTGAGGGGGGTGGGCACACAGATCACGATCACGTCCATCTCCGGGACGCGGGCGAAGTCCGTCTGAGCATGGATCAGACCTCGGGCGACGAGATCGCGGAGCTCCTCGTCCCGGACGTCGCCGATGTAGTTCTCGCCCCGGTTAACTTTGTCCGCACGGGCAGGGTTCTGCTCCACCCCAAGCACCCGGAACCCGACCTTGGCCTTCTCCACGGCGAACGGGAGGCCCACGTATCCCAACCCGACCACGCCCACCACGGCGGTGCGGTTACGGATCTTCTCCAGTAGCTCGTCCCTGCGCCTCATCATCCCCTCCTCGCCAACTCGCTCGCGATCCCGGCCACGAGCGCCTGGAGGGCTGCCTCGTCCGGGCCCTCGGCCATGATCCGGACCACGGGCTGGGTCCCCGACGGCCGGACCAAAAGCCGCCCTGCGCCGTCGAGCTGGGCCCTTGCCTTCTGGATCGCTGCCTGAACGGCTGGGTCGGCGAGCGCTGCC
>DSBZ01000146.1 GCA_011057175.1 Candidatus Acetothermia bacterium | reverse complement strand
GATCTCCTGGAACCCCAGACGGTCGTGGAGGATCCCGAGCACCTCCTCCTTCCCGAGGAGGGTCGGATTCAGCTTGACGAACGTGTGCAGGCCGCGCTCTTCGAGGAGGTAGCGCCCGATCCGCTCGACCTCGTGGGGCGGGCAGCCGTGCATTGTGGACAGGGTCACGTTGTCCGTGACCCGATCCGGGATCTCCGTCTCCGCGAGCGCCGGGAAGGTTCTGCGCAGCTCGTCGCGCAACTCGGCGATCTCGGCCGAAGCGTCGTTCAGGCGGTCCATGAACGCCGTCATGCGCGCGCTCCGGATCCCCTCCAGATCGTAGCCCACGCTCATGTTGAACACCGTTCCCACCGGTCCGGGGAACTGGAGGTGGCGGTGGAGGATGTGGATGAGGGCCCACGCCTTCACGTATTCGCCCGCGGACTCGTCGAGCTTGAGCTCCTGGGACCACTCCACGTTGTACCCCTCGTCCGCCATGTCGATGCACGGGCGGGGGATCTCGAGCTCGTCGTTGGCCTGCACCGTCTTCAGCTCGATGAACCTCCCCCCACAGAGCCAGGCGGAGACGATGTTCTGGGCGAGCTGGGTGTGGGGCCCGGCGGCGGGGCCGATCGGCGTCGCGAGGGGATGGCCGAACAGCTCTCCTCGGTACGGGGCATCCGTCTTCGGAACGTGGAACAGGGAGCGCGGGATCCCGAAGATCGAATCCTTCTCCTCAAGCTCGCCGAGGGCCCACCGGAGGAGCCTTCCCAGCGGATGAACCCTCATTCGATTGGACATCCCCGGCCTCTAGAGGCGGCCCCAGAGCCGGCCGGCGGCGTCGCGAGCCGCAGCGAGGACCTCGGTTTCGTCAAGCCCCAGAATCCGCCCCTCCCTGAGACGTACCGCCCCAGCCACGATCACCGCCCATGGCTGGAGCCCCTCGCTGATCGAGCCGAATAGGAGGTGGGAAAGGAGGTTCCCCGCGTCGAGGGGGGTGGGAGGGTCGTAGTCCCACACCACGAGGTCGGCCGCGCAGCCGGGAGTTAGCTTGCCGAACGGGACCCCGAACGCGCCTTCGGCGAGGGCGTAGTTGTGGCGGACGAGGGAGAGGAGGGCCGAGTCGTCGAGCGTCGTCGGGTCGCCTGTGGCGTGGTGGGTGAGGAGCCGCGCCACGAGGAGCTCCCCCACGATGTCGCATCCGAACCCGTCCGTTCCGATCCCGACCCGGACCCCGCGGTTGCACATCGCCTCCACCTGGGCCGCGCCCACCGCGTTGTTCATGTTCGAGCGCGGGTTATGGATCACGCTCGCCGGCCGCTCGGCAAGGAGGGCGAGCTCGGCCCCGGAGAGGTGGATCCCGTGGATGAGGAGCGTCCCCTCGGTGAGGATTCCGAACTGGTCCAACCGCTCTGCGGTGCGGACCCCGTGCTTGTGGAGGGCGTCCAACGGGTCCTCCTTCCCCTCCGCGAGGTGGACGTGGAACGGAAGCCCGACCTCCCCCGCCGCCTGTACGGCCCGATTCAGGGTCTCATCGGACAGGGTGAACGAGGCGTGGAGCCCCATGTGGGCGGCGAAATGCCCTTCCTCCCTCTCCTCGCGGGCAAACCGCATGTTCTCCGCGATCCCCGCGTCCCGCTCCGCCCTCCCGCCGCGGTCCGTGACCTCGTAGCAGAGGTCCGCCCGCAGCCCGACCGTGGCCACGGCGCGCTTGATCTGGGAGAGGGACCCCATGATCGCGGTTGGGGAGGCGTGGTGATCGAACAGCGCCGTGACCCCGGATCGGAGGTGCCCCACTGCCCCCACCACCGCCGAGTGGTAGACCGCGTCGAGGTCGAGGGCCCGATCGAGCTTCCACCACAGTTGCTCCAGGATCTCCCGGAAAGAGTGGGGGGAGAAGCGGGGGAGGGGCACCCCCCGGGCGAGGGTCGAGTAGAGGTGGGCATGGGCGTTGATGAAACCGGGGGTGAGGAGGCGGCCTCCCGCATCGATCCGCTCAGCCCCCGCGACCTCCGGCGCCTGCCCGGGACCCGCGGCCGCGATCCGGCCCCCCTCCACCAGGACATGGCCCATCTCGTGGTACTGCCCGAACAGGTCCGCAACCCGCGCCCGTTCGATGATCAGCGCCATGGCCCAAGTGTACCGACTCCCCCCGCGGGGACCAACGCGCCCTCACCCGTCCCGGAACAGGGGGATGATCGAACCGGCCTCCACGTCCACGAGGCCGCGATCCGTGAGGCGGAGGGCAGGGATCACGGGCAAAGCGAGGAGGGAGAGGGTCATGAATGCATTCTCCAGCATGCATCCGCAACTACGGAGGCGCTGGTGGAGAGCGTCCATCCCCTGCGCCACTTCCTCCGCCGACCCCGCGGAGAGGAGCCCGGCGATGGGAAGGGGGATCCACACCAGCACCTCTTCTCCGCGCACGAGGCACACCCCCCCGCCTCCCTGCGCCACCCGGTTCCCGGCGCGGGCCATCGCCTCCCGGTCGGTGCCCACGATGAGGAGGTTATGGCTGTCGTGGGCGACCGTGCTCGCCAGGGCGCACCTCTCGGCGAGACCGACCCCCCGCACGAATCCCCGCCCGATCCGGCCACTGCCATGGTGCCGCTCGACCACGGCTGCGTAGGCCACATCGGGGACGAGCTCGACCATTCCGTCGCGCACGGGGAGGGCCATCGCCGTGGCGCGGGTCGGGGCTTGGTTCTGGATGACCTCGATCGCCCACACCTCGGCTTCCCGAGCCGCGAACGGGGCGCCAATGGCGAGATCGTCCGCGGCGAGGGGATGGGGGAGCCGCACCGTGTC
>DSBZ01000252.1 GCA_011057175.1 Candidatus Acetothermia bacterium | reverse complement strand
GTCGGCCGAGCAGTCAAGGAGATGGTCCTCGCGGAGGATCTCCTCGAACAGCTCCTTCCCCACCGCGAACTCGCCCCGCGCCCGGGGGAGGACCTCTCGCTCCAGGAACGCGATGTAGTCGCGAAGCGCCCCCGCCGCTCTGCGGCTGGCGCGGAGGACGCGCGGGAAGAGGTGGGGGACGCGGAGGGCGAGGAGGGGCACCACGACGCGGAACAGGACCATTCCTCGCTTCGCCCCTTCGAGCCCGATCTCGGCCCACACCTTGGGGACCCGCTCCGGGACGAGGTTCTCCTTCCCCTGGGCCAGGACCCGCGGGACCTCCTGGAGCCGCCCCACGGCCGCGCTCATCCGCACGCGCAGTGGGGCGAAGTTCCGCATCAGGAGGAGGAACACGCCGCCCAGGCACTCGTTGAGGTAGGTCCCCGGGCTCCGCTCGTGAGTGCGCATCTTCTCGAAGTCGCGCAGGAACGATTTTGCGAGCTGGATCATCAGGGTCCGGTCGATGCGGGCATCGAGCGACCAACCGGAGGGATCGAACGCCTCGAGCCGGGCAAGGGCCTCGCGCAGCATCCCTTCCTGACGCGCCCGCGCCGCGGGGCTGTGGTCCGCGAGCCTGTGGTCGAAGCGATGGTCCCCGAACTGGGTCGCCGCGACGGGCACCTCTTCGAGGATGCGATTGAAGAAACCCTCAACAGAGGCGTAGAACTCCCGTTCGGCTTCGTTGGGCACCGTCTTCCCCTCCTTCACTGCGTGCTCCGAGGCGCAAGGATACCCGTTCGGGCCCGAGGCCGCCGCTCCCTAGCGGACGCCGGTCCGGCGCGGAGCGAGGATCCGGTATGCGATCCACGCTCCGACCGCGATCAGGAGGAGGGGGAGGAACGCGGGCAGCAGGATCAGCCCCGCCACGAGGAGGGCCAGGCCGACGAGGAGGGGAACGAGGAACGTCCCCGTGAGGAGGGCGCACCCGATCCCCACTGCCGCTCCGATGAGGCCCGCCACCAGCCTGATCAGGCCCCCGAGGACCCGGAACAGGGCACCGAGGATCATCGCTTGACCCTCTCCCCCACCTCGGCCTCGGGGTGGACCTCGAGGGACTCCATGTACTCCACCCGCCCGATTCGGCATCCCGGCCCGATGTGGACCGTCTTGCCGCGTACGACGTCGGCGGTCGTGGCTTCGAGGTGGATGTGATCGCCCTCGATCTCGCCCGCGGTGAGGGTCCCGATCCCGAGCCGGAACCCCCGCGCCAGGCTGAACCCAAAGCTGAGCCCGGAACTGGCGCGGATGTCGATGTTCTCTCCCCCGATCTCGCGGGCGCGGCTGTCGCCGACGAGCTTCACCTCCACCCGGTCCGCGGACAAAAGCCCGCCGATCTCGAACCGGCCCGATGAGGTGAACACGTCGGTCTCCAGATCCCGTGCCACGTGCAGCACCCCGCTCACCCGCACGTAGTGGCCGTGGAAGCTCCCCCCGATGCGCTGGGCGCCCGACGAGCGGAGCTCCTTCACCTCAGCATCGCCGTCGATCCCGCAGCTGCCGGAGGTGACGAGGACATCGGCCTCCACCCGGGCGGTGAACTTCCCGGCCCCGGAGACGGTGATCTCCTTGGCCTTCACCTCTCCCTGGAACCGCCCTGAGCCGGAGACGCGGATCTCTTGGGCCGTGACATCCCCTTCCACCTTCCCCGATCCCGAGATGCGGACTTGGCCGTATTCGCCGCCGGAGACCCGCCCCGATCCGGAGATGGAAATGCTCTGCCCTTCCATCTACGCCACCTCCCTCAGCGCTAGCTTCACCTGCTCGGCGACCTTCTCCACGTCCACGCGGTGCTTGACCCGCGACTCGCGGTCGAGCTTCACCGGCTCGTGCCCCAGTACCCCCACCGTGAGCCGCACGGAGAACCCCTCCTGGTCGAGGGACTTCTCCCCCAGGAGCGCGGTGATCCCGGTCGGATCCCGCACCGCCTCTTCCGCGCCCCGCACGAGGTCCACGAGGAGCTTCGCCTCCGCGGGACGGGTCCCTGCCCGGAGCGCATGGGCCCCGCACGCGAGGGCCACCAGCTCCCCGAACGTGTACCCGCGATCCTTCCACATGAGCCTCCGGCCCTCGGTCCCGACCGGGGCAAGGAGGGATGGATCATCGCACTTCACCATCTCCGGGGTCGATTCCGGGGCCAGGATATGCACGAGCTCGTCCAAGGACTGCTCCTCCTTGAGGGAACGGATCTGCTCGATGCGGGTCAGGATCTTCTCCCGGGGGAAGAACGTCTCCTGCCCGGTCACCGTCGCCTTGCGGATGAACCACGCCTCGGGGATGAGGCCCTTTCGCTTCCATCGGTACAGCTGACCGTACGAGATCCCCGTCTGTTCGAGCACGTCCTTCTTCGCGATCAGATCCTCGTCCATCGCTCCCCCGTTCCCCCGGTCGTGGGCACTGCGGAGGCCAGTGTAACAGAACACTGTTACAAAGTCAACCTACTGGGCGACGACGCTCACGCCGGTGGTGAGGAGGGGCGGCACGTGGAGCGTCCCGAACGTCCACTCTGGCTCGCCTCCGATCGCCTGGACCCCGTCCTTGAGGACATCGTAAGCGTTGCCGGCGATCATCGTGTTCTTGACCCGGCCCACGACCCGGCCTCCCTTCACGGCGAAACCGACCCCGACGTTGTTCGAGAACGCGCCGGATTGGATGTTCCCCTGGCCCAGCCCGAGGACGTCGGCGACGATGAGGCCGTCCCCCATCTCCCGGATGAGGTCGTCGACGGTCCCCTCGCCCGGGGCGAGGAGGACGTTGCGGGGCGCGGGCCCGGGCGGGACGCGGAACCCTCCCC
>DSBZ01000232.1 GCA_011057175.1 Candidatus Acetothermia bacterium | reverse complement strand
CTTGTACCCCCCGGCCTCGAACTTCGCGCCAGCGTGAAGGGTGGTGAGGACGAGCTCGACCGTGCTCCGCCCCGCCTCGGGGTGGATCCCAACCGGGATCCCCCGGCCGTTGTCGCGGACGGTGACCCGCTTGTCTTCGTGGATCACGACGTCGATCGTCGTACAGAAGCCAGCAAGCGCTTCATCCACCGAGTTGTCGACGACCTCGTAGATCAACTGGAGGAGCCCGTCCGGTCCGGTGGAACCGATGTACATCCCGGGCCGCTTCCGGACCGCCTCGATGTCCTCCAGGACCTGGATCTTATCGACGTCGTAGCTTGAGTCGCGGTTCGCAGGCATCGCCTCCAAGTGTACCCCTAACCAGGAAAACCCGCAAACAGTCGGCACTTGGCCCCCAGGGACCGGTCGGATGTCTCTGGCCCGACCCCCAACCGAAGGGTAACCTTCGGCCGAAGGGGGGCAGATTGCGGCTTCTGGAGTGGCAGGGGCGGGAAGTCCTGGAACGGGAGGGGATCCCCGTACCGAGGGGCGGGTTGGCCACCGTGCCGGAGGAGGCGCGGAAAGTCGCCGCGGACCTCGGAACGCCGGTCGTGCTCAAGGCCCAGCTTCCGGTGGGAGGGCGGGGGAAAGCGGGAGGGATCCGCACCGCCCACAGCCCGACCGAGGCGGCACGGATCGCCGCGGAGATGCTGGGTTCGCAGCTCAAGGGCCTCCCGATCGACGAGCTCCTCGTGGTCGAGGCGGCCAAGGTCAAGTCGGAGCACTACCTCTCCGTGACCCTGGATCGCCGGGCGCGAACTCCCGTCTTGATCTACTCCCCGCGGGGCGGAGTGGACATCGAGGAGGTGGCGCGGGCGGATCCAGGAGCGATTCGCCAGGTCCAGATCCCGCCGCTTGAGGGCCCACTCGCGTTCCGCCTCCGCCACCTCGTCGCCCTTGCCCGGCCCGAGCTCCGCGGGTCCCTCGCCGCCATCGCGGCCAAGCTGTACCACGTGTTCACGCGCTTCGAGGCCACCCTCGCCGAGATCAACCCCCTCGCGGAGACGGAGCACGGCCTCGTCGCCCTCGATGCGAAGCTCATCCTGGACGATGACCACCGGCCCGGGGACCAGTTCACGGGCCTCGCCGATGCGGCGGCGGACCCCCTCGAGGCCGACGCCCGTGGAATGGGGATGAGCTACGTCCGGCTCGAGGGGGACATCGGGATCCTCGGCAACGGGGCCGGGCTCGTGATGGCCACCCTCGACCTCGTCGCCCAGGCCGGCGGCCACCCGGCGAACTTTCTCGACATCGGAGGAGGAGCGCGGGTGGACCGGGTGCGCAAGGGGGTCGAGCTCATCCTGCGCGATGGACGAGCGAAGGTCCTGTTCGTGAACGTGTTCGGGGGCATCACGCGTTGCGACGCAGTGGCCCAAGGGGTGGTCGAGGCGACCCGCGGACTCTCTCTCCCGGTCGTGATCCGCCTCACGGGGACGAACGAGGCGGACGGCAGCGAGGTCTTGGCTCGTGCCGGGTTGAGTCCCGTGCGCTCGATGGAGGAGGGCGCGGCCCGTGCGGTGGCGCTCGCCAAGGAGGCTACATCATGACGAAGCTGGGGCTGGTAGCGGCGATGTGCGTGGGCCTTGTTGCCCTGGGGACTGACACGATCCCGCTTTCCGAGATCGAGCCGGGGATGAGAGGGTACGGGTTGACGGTGGTGGCGGGGAGGGAGATCTCCCGGTTCGAGGTCGAGGTGGTGGCCGTCCTCGACGAACCGGGGGAGCGAAACGACTTCATCATCATCCGCGCCTCCGGGCCGGCCATCACCCGCTCCGGCGGGGTCGCCCAGGGGATGTCGGGGAGCCCGATCTACCTCGATGGCCGGCTGGCAGGGGCCCTGTCGCGCGCCGCCACCTGGGCGGCGGACCGGGAGCGCCCGCTTGGCCTCGTAACCCCGATCGAGGCGATGCTCGGGGTCCTCGCCGAGATCGCCCCCGGCAAGACGCAACCCCTTCCCGCGGATGGGATCCAAGCCATCGCGGGCGGGCTCGGTGCGTTCCAAAGCGGCAAAGGAAGCTCCCTCCTCCCTCCCTTCCCGCTTCGTGATGGGGCACTCTCCCCACCCGTGATGGCGAGCGGCCTCTCCGCACGAGCACTGGGCGCGCTCGCCCAAGGGGTCGACCTCCGCGCTCGCTGGCACCCCCTGGTCGACCTCCTCCCCGCGTGGCGCGAGGAGGTGCCGGGGCTCCTCGATCTTGGCGCGTCCCGCGTCGTCGCGGCCCCTGCCGCGCCCGCCTCGACCGCGAGCCTCCCCCTCGTCCCCGGGGCGCCGGTGGGGGTCGGGCTCGCCACGGGCGACGTCACGATCGGGGCCCTGGGGACAGTGACGCTGGTCGAGAAGAACGCCGTGCTCGCGTTCGGCCACCCATTCCTGTTCACCGGTCCGACGCGCTATTTCCTCACGAGCGCGCATGTCTTCGACACGGTGGCCGCTCTCGATTCCCCCTACAAGCTGGGGGCAGTGGGCGAGGTCGTGGGCGGGGTGTTCGCCGACCGCTGGGCGGCCGTGGGGGGGATCGTCGGCCGCATCCCCAACGGGATCGCGGTCGACTTCCGCATCCGCGACGCGAGCCGCGCCACTAAACAGGCTCTTCAAGTCAAGATCGTGGACGAGCCCCGCCTCTTGGCGCTCCTCCTCTACGCCGTTGGTTTGGAGGCCGCAGATGAGGCCCTCGATCGGATCGGCCAGGGAACGGTCTCCGTCCAGTACACGATCACCGGACGGGGGCTCCCTCGCCCCCTCGTCCGCGAGGATGTGTTCCTCTCCACCCGCGACGTCGCCGCCTACGTGCCGTGGGAGGCCG
>DSBZ01000137.1 GCA_011057175.1 Candidatus Acetothermia bacterium | reverse complement strand
GTGCGGGGCGCGCGCCCCGCACGGCGCGGGAACTCGAGCTCGTCGCGATCTAGGCCGGTGGGGGCGGGCCCTGGGGCTGGGGAGGCCGGAACACGGTGCTCCGGTAGTAGCGGAGCTCCTCGATCGATTCCAGGACATCGGGCAAGGCGCGGTGCTTGGCGGACGCCCCGTTGGCGAGGGCCTTCTCCGGGTACCAGCGCTTGACGAGCTCCTTGATCGAGCTCACATCGATCTGCCGGTAGTGGAGATGGGCGTTGAGGCGGCGCATGTGCCGGGCGAGGAACCGGCGGTCGAAGCACACGGAGCTCCCGGCGAGCGGGCAGGCGCGGGGAGGGCACCACCGGACCACGAGCGCGAGGGCCGCTGCCTCGGCGTCGGCGAGCGACACGGTGGAGCGCCGCACCTCCTCGAGGAGCCCCGAACCTTGGTGCTGCTTCTGTACCCATTCGTCCAGGCCCACGAGCGCCTCGTCGGGATGGTGCACCACGATCGAGGTCTGGGCGAGCAGGTTGAGGTGCATGTCCGTGATGACGAGGGCGACCTCGAGGATGAGGCTCGCCTCCGGATCGAGCCCCGTGGTCTCAAGATCGATCCACACGATGTTCTCTCGGTACCGCATCGCCACCGTGTGCCCCTTTCAGCGCTTGCCGGGCTCAGCTACTCTGTCCCGTCCCCGTGGCGATGGTCGCTGAGGAGATCGGGCTCGCGCGCTCCCTACAGGGACGACCACCAGTACCCGTTCATCGGCCCGAACCGGCTGAACGGCCACACCCGGAAGAACGGAGCCCCGATCAGCTCCTCCTCGGGCACGAACCCCCAGTAGCGGGAGTCGTAGGAGTTCATCGTGTTGTCCCCCAGGACGAAGTAGTGGCCCGCCGGCACGAGGGTCGGGGCAATGCCGTACTGCATCCCCAGCCCTTGGGTCCAGTAGGTCCGGTCGGCGACAGAGGCGAGGGGGGAACCGTCCACGATGACCTTGCCCCCCACGATCTGCACCGTCTGGCCGCCCACGGCGATGAGCCGCTTCACGTACCGCGCTTGCCGTGTCCGGTACTTGATCCCGAGCCCGCGCAGATCCTTGACTCCTTCTGGGACGGAAACCGAGAGCTGCTTGTGGCCGATGCCTTCGCGGAGGACGACGAGCCCAAGCTCGCGCCCCTGGGCGGCCTCGATCCGCCGGTTGGCGGTCCGGACCGCAGGCACGGGCTCGCCGCCGATCCCGATCGTGGGGTACTGGACGTGGGTGATCCAATCCCCCGGCTCGATCCCGGCCGCGGCCGCGGGACTGCCCGGCTCGACCTCGGTCACCTGCAGCTCCTCCAGCTGCCAAAACACGATCACCCGGCCCGGAGAGGGGTCCCGGAAGTGGTAGGTGAGGATGTCCACGAAGAACGAGTCCCCGGGGGCGATCGTGGGGTTCATGGATCCGGTAGGGACCGTCATCCGGACCGTGACGAAGGTGATGACGAGCCAGAAGATGATCCCGACCTCGACGATCGTCTCCGCCCATCCCAGCCAGTACTCGGCGCGCCGGGAAAGGCGCACCCCCCGCTGCCGGAGGAGGCGCACGACCCAGGGCGGCTTCTTCTCCTTCTTGCGGCGCGGCCAGGGGCTCATTCGATCTTGTGAATGCGGCTCACCCGGCGCAGCCAGTACGGGCGGCTCTTGGTCACGGTATTACGCTTGATCACTTCGATCCGGTCCAGGTTCGGCGAGTGGACGGGCACTGTCCGCTCGACGCCGACTCCAGCTGCGATCTTGCGCACCGTCATCATCATGCGTGTGCCGGAGCCGGAGACCTTGAGGACAACCCCTTCGAAGGGCTGCAGCCGCTCTCGGGCCCCCTCCGACACCTTCTCGTAGAAGCGTACGATGTCCCCGGGTCGGAACTCGGGTACCTCCCGCAGCCGCTCCACCTCGAGGGCGTGGATGAGATCGTCCATACCCGTCATGCTTCCTCTCCTTTCAACCGGTCCAGGATGATGGCCACCGCCGCCCGCACCGAGAGGTAATTGTACCCGCGCCCGCGCACCGGGGGGAGGAGGGCATCGCACGCGGCGAGGAGCTCGTCGGCCATCCCGTTCCCCGTCCCGAAGAGAAGCAGAGCTGGCCGCTTCCGGAGGAGGGCCCGGGCCTCGTCCCAGCTCAGTCGGGGGCAAGGGAGATCACTTCGGGCGCTCGTCCCCCACACGAGGGGGGGCTCGCCTTCCGCCTCCTCGATCTCGCGGTAGCACTCTTCGAGCTCTTCCCGCACCGCGACGAGGCGCATCGCCTCCCGGCGGTTGGGGAGTTCCTCTTCCTCCATCCAGAACGCACGGAGACGTTCGGCGATCCGCCGCTGGGTGGCGAGTGGGGTGACCACGTAGTAACGGCACGCGCCGTAGGTGCGGGCGGTGCGGGCGATATCGGGCACGTTGATCGAGGTCAGGGCGGTGGCCACGATCCCCCCCTCTCGGCTCCGCATCGGGAAGTGAAGCAGGGCGAGGTAGAGGTTCCCCATGGTGGACGAAGGGTACGGGAGGGGGACCTTGCGAGCAAGGGATCGGGACCGCGACCGCGTTGCCCTTTCCCACGAACCGGGGTAGACTGGCCTCCCATGCGCTTCGTTCGTTCCCTCCTCTGCGCGGCAGCGGTCCTCGCCTTCGATCAGGGGACGAAGCTCTGGGCAGGGCGAAGCTTGGCCCTGGGAGAGGTCCGTCCGCTCCTCGGGGACTTCCTCCGCTTGACGCGGGTCCACAACACGGGCGGGGCGTTCGGGCTCCTCCCTCGGCATACGGGGGCGTTCATCGTCGTCTCCGCCGCGGTCGTCCTCGTGCTGGGGGCGGTCCTCGTGTGGGGACGATGGCGGCGGATGG
>DSBZ01000210.1 GCA_011057175.1 Candidatus Acetothermia bacterium | reverse complement strand
GCTACCCCGGAACGGAATCCGGGGTGGCCCGGTTCACGCCAGGCCACCCCGGCATCGTCTTCCCGTCACTTACCTCAGGATGACGAGCTTCTGGACCTCGCTTGCGATCCAGGACCCGCCGACCTTGACGTACACCTTGTACAGGTAGACGCCGTTCGCCAGCGGGAGCCCGGTCAGGTCCTGCGTGTGCCAGACCAGCTCGCTCCCCGCGGCCTCGTCCTTGTAGACGAGACGGCCCGTGAGGTCGTAGACCTCGACCCGCATCGCCTCGGTTTCCACCCCGCGCACAGCGAACGTCGTGGTGTGAACGTCGCGCACCGGGTTCGGGTAGTTGAACACCGACAGCCGGCCCAGGCTGCGATCCGCCGCCGTGGGCACGACCAGCGCCGACAGCGGCGAGCCGCTCGTGGCCTTGACGACCTTGACGTTGTCTACCAGCCATCCCACGTACTGGTTATCGAACTGATCGACGGAGTCGAACACGAACCGGATCTGCATCGTGGTCGCCCCAGCCGGAACCGTGATCCCATCGCCCTCGAAGGTCGTCCACGCCTTCTCCGACGGATCCTGGGAGTCCTTGTACCACAAGGTCTGCCACGGCCCCGAGCCGAACTTGACCTGGACGTAGGTCTGGTCGTAGGCACCGGCGTAGGACTCCACCTCGCGCCAGTACTCGAAGCTCACCTTCACGTGTGCGGCGTCGCCCAGCGTGAACGGCTCGGTGGTCAACGCCCCCGTCGTCCGAGCGCCGGTGCTGAAGTTCGGTTTGTCTGTCGGATCTTGGCCGTAGTGCGCCGCCCAGCCTCGACCCGCCACCAGGTTCTGCCCAGCATGAACCACGGTGTCCTCAACCGACCACAGGCCTCCGGGAGCGAGCCACCGGTCGGCGGCGTCGAAGTCCACGAAGGTCTCGAAGAACAGCGTCGCTTGCTCGGCACTGATCTCCAGGAGCAGATCTCGGGACACGCTGGCCCCATCCTGGTCCGTTACGGTCACCCGCACGGTGAACCGACCGCCCACCCTGGGCGTACCGTGGATCCGTCCTGCATTGCGGTCCAGCACAAGACCGTCCGGCAGGCCGGTCGCCGACCACGTGTACGGCGCAGCACCGCCCGCCGCCTTGAGCAGGGCCGTGTAGGGAAGCCCGCGCTCTCCCGCCGGGAGTTCCGTGGTGGTGATGGCGAGGGGGCCACTGGGCACAACGACGCCGAACCACCCATGGAGGAACCAACCCGGGTACTCGTTGTTCACGTTGTCCACGGAGTCGAACACGAACTGAACCTGAACCCAGGTCGCATCCGCTGGGACCCGGGTCGAGACGTCTTCCACCGAAATCCCGGGCCATGTGCTGGCGTCCCTTGAATCCCGGTACCACACCGTCGACCACGCCCCCCACGTCGTGCCGGCCTTGAACCGGATCTGCACGTAGGTCTTGTCGTACTCGCCCGCGTACTGCTCGACCCCGCGCGTCTGCTCAAACCAGACCACCAGCTCCCGCCCCCTGTGCGCCGAGACGTCGATCTCCGGGGACCGCAAGTGGCCCTGGGTCCGGCTTCCTGTGTTGTAGTCGCTCGCTCCTCCGTTGGGAACCGCGTAGTAGGCGCCGGCTTCTCCCGGTTCGAGCGGGTCCGCGATGTGCCAAAGTCCCGTGTGCTCCCACCCTGTGAGACCGGTCCACTGATGTCCGTAGATAATCGTTTCGCTCCCCCACGACTCGCGCACGACGAGCGTGAGGACCTTGCTCGCCTCGCGTCCGGCACTGTCGGTGAGGACGAAGTTGATCTCGAACGTCCCAGCCTCGGTTGGAGTGCCCTTGATCACGCCGGTGTCGCGGTCCAGGGTCAAACCCCTCGGGAGAGCCGAGTTGCGGCCGAGCGCCCACGTGTACGGCGGCGTGCCGCCAGCCCCCTCGAGCTGAGCCCAGCCCCACCAATCAACGCGGAACTCCCTCAAGGACTTCGTCGTGATCGCCAGCGGCGCGGGAATCCTGTGGATCTCCACGTTGTCCACCAGCCACCCGAGGTGGTCGTTGTCGAACGCGTCCACCGAGTCAAAGAAAAACCCCAGGAACATAAGCGCTGTTCCGGACGGGACTTCAACAGGCTCGGACTCGTGCGTGAGCCACTCGTCCTCGCTTGGGTTCGACGCGTCCTTGTAGAAGATCTGCACGCCCACCCGAGCCCACTGCCAAGCCTTCGTGTCGGGGTTCCACCAGTGGCCGTTCCCATCTTCAAAGTACAGGTAGGCAACGGTCTTGTCGTACGCGCCGTTGTAGCTTTCCACCTGACGGTAGTAGGAGAACCTGACCTGGGCCCGATCACCTGCCTGGATCAGCCACCCGGGGCCGACATCGAGAGCGGGCGAGAGGAACTCTCCCCACACCCTCCATCCCGTTGCGTACGTCCCGGTGTTCGTCTCTGTGATGATGTAGCCGAAGTAGGCCGCCGTGGGCGGCGACGGGAAGCTCCTCACAGACGCATCTTCTCCCTTAAGATCAGCTGCGTCCACGAACCGCCACAGGCCCCACCACCCCCAGTTAGCGTTCTCCGCCGGATCCTCAAAGTTCCACCGCGCGATTGGCGCGCCCAAGCCCACCATCGTGGCCACCCAGATCGCGAGACCCAACACCGCCCACTTGCCGCACCGCCTCATATCCCCGACACCTCCTCCCGAACACCGACCCTTCAGGAACGCTTTCTCCCTGCTCTCCTGAGCAAGGATTCCCCTTGGATCGAACCTCTAAACTAGGTCTTCATTGTACCTGGCCGCCGAGGTGCATGTCAGTAATGCCCGTTACATGCTCCGGGAGCGCAGGCTTTCACTCGCCATCGCCCCCTGCAGCCGGTAGTGCCCACTTCCCCCCCAGGGCCACCAAGG
>DSBZ01000197.1 GCA_011057175.1 Candidatus Acetothermia bacterium | reverse complement strand
GCTCCACCCCCCCCAGCCCGGCCCGCGCCAGCATCCCCTCGATCAAGATCCCGTACTCGTCGGCGGTCTTGTCGGGAACGGTCCGCACCCGCCACCGACCCCGCCAGGCGGTCCCGTCGTGGACCCCCAGCGTGATGAGGGTGTTCCCCACGTCCGCGGCAAGCAGCATGGCCCCATTGTACGGTCCGGTCAGTCCCGGGGCCGGTTGAGGTCGTCGAGGGTCCCGGTGACCACGAACACCACCCGCGCGCAGACGTTCGTCACCAGGTCGGCGATCCGTTCCAGGCCGTGGCTCGCCCCCATGAGGTACGTGGCCTGGGTGATCGTGCCCGGGTTGGCGATCATGAGGAAGAAGAGCTCCCGGTGGACCTGGTCGTGGAGGACGTCCACCTCGTCGTCCCGCGCTACGGACGCCTGCAAGGCCTTCCGCACCGTCCCCGTCGCGAGCTTGGCCATCCGGGGAATGTCGATTGAGGGCTTGATCAGGGACTCGTCCCCGATCCGGTGGCGGTTGATCGCTTCGTCGCCGGCATCCGCCTCGCCCTCCACCGGCCTGAAGTTGGCGCGCAAACGATTCCCGGACCATCACCCAAACCTCCCCGTGATGTACGCCTCGGTCCGGCCGTCCTTGGGCCGGGTGAAGACTTCCCGTGTGGGGCCGAACTCCACGAGCTCCCCGAGGACCATGGACGCTGTCCGGTCGCTCACCCGCGCTGCCTGCTGCTGCCCTCCGGAGAGGTCGTAGCCGGTCTTCCGGTGCAGGTCGTGCTTCACCTCGTCCCACAGCGCCGCCTGGCGCAGCGCTTCTTCCACGCGCTCCCGGAGGTTCCCCCGGAACCCGTTGATCCGGAGCCCGAACGCCACGTTCTCGAACACAGACTTCGGGAACGGGTTCGGTTTCTGGAACACCATCCCGATCCGGCGCCGCACCTCCACCGGATCCACCCCGCGGCCGTAGATCTCTTCGCCACAGACAAGACCTGGCCCGAGCTGCGCACGCCGGGGATGAGGTCGTGGGGACGGTTGAATGCCCGGATGAGGGTGCTCTTCCCACACCTGGAGGGGCCGGATCGCTCATCCGCCCGCTCGAAGATCTGGCGCGGGACCACGGTGAAGCTGTCGCTCAACCCTGGGAGACGTAGGTCACAAACAGGAACGCCCCGAGGAGCAGAAGCGGCGCCGCCTCCCGGAGCTCGGCCGCGACGGGGAGGTAGCCCACGTCGAGCATGAACTTCGGGTCACCGACGGCCTCCTCGCGATCATGAGCTCGCGTTACTCGATCCCCTCCTCCTTGGCGGTGGCGGTCTCCGCCAGCCGAATGGGGCGGGAGGCGTTGTTGATGTCCGTCTCCCCAGCCAGGAACCGCCGGAAGCCGCCGCTCGTATCGTCTTGCGATGTACTACAGCCTCCGGAGGATCAGGTTCAAAGGCCAACGCGGCGGATCTTTGTCACATCGCATGGCTCCCCCACGGGCGTACCATGGCCACGCTCGGGCTATATAGAATCGATGGCTGGGACGGCGGCGTCGAGGGCGGTCTCGGCGATGTTGAACCCGTGTTCCCGGCAGCGGAGGACGCTGTCGTGGAGGAGGGTGACGGATGGGGCGTCGGCCGGATGGTCGGCGAGGAGGGCCTGGAGCCAATCCCCGAGGTGGGTTTGAGCACCCTTGCCCGCCAGCACGGCATTGGCCCGCTCCACGTTCCGTCCCGTGAACGCCCCCACCGCCTCCCGGACCACATCCTGGGAGGCCGCGGCGGCCCGGCGGATCCGACCTCCCCACCGGGCGGGGATCGGGGAGGCCAAGGCCCGGGCGGCGTGGGACACCTTCACCGCATGGTCCGCCACCCGCTCCAGCTGATCCACCACGGTGTGGTAGTGGAGGAACTGGAACCGGGACAGTCCGACTTCCTCCTCGACGATGAGGTCCCGCAGAAGCAACCCAAACTGCCGGGCTACGAGGAGCACCACGCGATCCACGTCGCCATCCCGCTCTTCGACGTCCTGGGCCAGTTCCTCGTCCCGGGAGAGGAACGCGGCCACGGCGTCGTCCCACATCGCGCCAGTGATCTCGAGGATCCGCCGCACGGTCGCGGGCGCCGGGAAGTCGCGGACGTTGGCCACGCAGTGGAGGGCCACCGCCCCCTGGGTCTCCCCGAGGACCTCGACCCCCACGAGAGACTGGGCGATCTCCCGTACGACCCGCCGAACCTCGGGCCCGATCCGGGAGCCGATGACCTCGATCACGTCGTAACCGGCGATGTAGCGGGCGATGATCTCCCGCTGGAGGTGGTCCCGATCCTTCCCGGTCACGGCCAGGGTGCAGCGGTTCCTGTCCTTGATCCCGGGCGGGACGAGGAGCATGGTCCCTGACTCGTTCGGGATGAGGACCATCTCCGTCCCTTGCCCGACCCCCATCCGGCCTGCCCACTCCTTGGGAAGGGTGACGAGGAACGTCCCCCCGCCCGTCACTTGCACCCGCCGCCGGTACGTCATCTGCGCCTCCCGTTCATAATCCCGGCCATTCTATATACGGGCGGCGGGCCGGGCAACGACGGGCCGGCCGCGGCGTCTACGGGACGATGGGCTCAAACCGAGCTTGGAAGAACCGAAGCTCCTTGGGTTCGTAGACCATGCGCAGGCCGCCGATCTTGTCCCGCTCCTCGTAGAGGGCGATGCAGCTTTCGGCCACCACGTCCATGTGGAGGTTCGTGTACACGCGGCGGGGGATCGTCAGACGGACGAGTTCGAGCCTGGGTTTCCGGTGCTCCCCGGTCGTCGGGTCGCGGCCGGCGCTCACGATCCCCCGCTCCATCCCCCGGACCCCACTGTCCACGTATAGCGCTGCGGCGAGGGCCTGGGCGGGGAACTCCTCCTGGGGG
>DSBZ01000019.1 GCA_011057175.1 Candidatus Acetothermia bacterium | reverse complement strand
GTGGACTACGTGGTGGCGGGGGAGGACCCAGGGGGGAAGCTCGCCCGTGCACGGGAGCTGGGGATTCCCGTTCTCACCGAGGAGGAGTTCCGCACCCTCGTCGGCCGCTAGAGGTCGGTGATGAGGTTGCGATAGAACTGGAGGGCCTTCTCCCCCCACGCTTCCTTGAGGCGCTTCAACGCGCGCTCCTCCAGTTGGCGAGCCCGCTCGCGGGATACCCCGAGGGCCTTCCCCACCTCGGCCAGGGTGAGGGGGTTCTCCCCCTCGAGCCCGTACCGCCAGCGGAGGATCTGGGCATCGCGGGGGGGCAGCCGAGCCACGATCGCCGTGAGTTCCTCCTGGAACAGCATCGCCAACGCTGCTCGTTCCGGGCCGACCGTCGATTCGTCGGCGATGATCTCGTCGAGCGTTTCCAGCCCCTCGTTGCCGGCGAGCGGGCTGTCGAGGGAGATGACGTCGCCCACGGTGCGCTCCAACCGCTCGATCCGATCGAGGGTCATCCCCGGGGCGACCATGTGATCGCCCCACTCTTGGACCTCGTCCGCGCCGAAGCTCGCCCGCAGGCGGTGGAAACGGACGATGGCCCGGAACAGGTGGACGGGGATTCGGATCAGCTGGGCATGGCGTTCGATCGCGGCCCCCATCGCCTGGCGGATCCACCATCGGGCGTAGGCGGACAGGCGCACGCCCCGCGTGAGGTCGAACCGGTCCACGGCCTCGACGAGGCCGATGTTCCCCTCCTGGATCAAGTCCACGAGGTCCAGCCCCACATCGCCGTACTCGCGAGCCATGGACACCACCAGGCGGAGGTGGGACACGATCAGCCGTTCACGCGCTCCACGGTCGCCGTCGCGCATCCGCAGGGCGAGCGCCCGCTCCTCGTCCTCCGTGAGGAGGGGGATGCGCGATACCTCGGCGAGGTAGATGGACAAAGCATCGGCCTCCACCTGCTTCCTCCCCTCGTCGAGGAACGCGATCTCCTGCTCGGATATGTCCATGGTTCGTCCTGAGCGGAGTGTACCGGGGACCTCTCGGTCGCGTCCAGGGTCTTGCCTTTCTTCCCTCCCTCGCTATACTTAGCCCTGTAGGACCGTACGAAATGCAGCACCGCGGTGGCTGCTCGGGGTTTCCCCAGCGCAGCGAAGAGGGGCTCATGTAGACGGTCGAAACGTAAGGAAGAAGGGGGGAAAACCGAATGGCCACTGGCAAGGTGAAGTGGTTCGACGACTCGAAGGGGTACGGCTTCATCGAGCAGGAGGGGGGCCCGGATGTGTTCGTCCATTTCTCGGCGATCAGCATGCCCGGCTTCAAGAGCCTGCGCGAGGGACAGGTCGTGGAGTTCGACGTAGAACAGGGCCCGAAGGGCCCGCAGGCGAAGAACGTCACGCCGCGGTAGCGATCGCGGCCTTGGGAGTGGGAAGGCCCTGGGAGACCAGGGTCTTTCTCTTCTCCGGGGGCACCGCCGCGGGTCAGCGGGGAGGGCTCTCGGAGGCGGGGGAAGCGTGCACGGTGAGGATGGTCACCCGCGCCGGCTCAGCGTACAGGGTCCCCCCTGCGACGCGAAACGACCGGGTCCCCTCGGGCGTCATCACCCGCAGCGGGGCGGGGGCGAGGGCGAACACAGCGGGGGCATGGCCGGGGAGGATCCCGAACCATCCCTCATGGCTTCGGGCGTAGACTGCGGTCGCCTCTCCCGAGAACACGACCCGCGCGCAGGACACGATCCGACATTCCACGGTCGCACTATAACCGCCGGGGGGGCGTGCGGCTACCGGCCGAGCTGGGCCTGGCGGAACGCGTGGAGGAGGGCGATCCCCTGGGCGAGGTCCTCGTCCGCGATCCGAAGGCGAGGGAGGGCCGCCACCGGCAGCCGGGCCAGGGCGTCGAGGGACCGCCAGAGGCGGGGCGGAATCCCTTCCCCTCTCCCCCCACAGCGCGTGCAGAGGAGCCCTCCCTCCCCCGGAGACCACGTCAGATCCTCTGTTTTCCCGCAGCGGACGCAACCCCGGAGATGGGGGGCATGCCCGCCGGCGGCGAGAAGGCGGAGGAGATAGGCGACGGTGAACACGGGGGGAGGTAGGCCCTCGTCGAGGGCGGCGAGGAACGCGAGGGTCAGGGCGTAGGAACGATCGTCGGGCGAGCCGCGGGGGACGAGGGCCGTCACCCACTCCAGCGCGGTGAGGGCAGCCGTTGCCCGCTCGAGGTCCTCACGGACACGGGGGAAGGTCCGGACGAGGTTCGCCTCCTTGAGGAGGTGGAGGCCACGGCGACGGTAGTGGATCACGTCCACCACATGGAGGGGATCGAGCACGGCCCCGACCGGCCGCTCCAGGCGGCGGGCGCCCTTGGCGAGCACGTCCAACCGGCCGCAGGGCGTAAGCAGGACCGCGATCCGGTCCGTCTCCGCGTGGTCCTGGGTCCGGAGGACGATCCCGCGATCCCGGGAGAGCTCGGCCACAGCCTACTCGGGCGCCCCGGCGAGGATTTGGACGCTCTTCGAGGCCCCGATGCGGCTCGCCCCGGCCTCGATCATGCGGAGGGCCGTTCCCCAGTCGCGGATCCCACCCGACGCCTTGACCCCCAGCGCCTTCCCCACCGCCTGCCGGAGGAGGGCCACGTCTTCGACCGTCGCCCCGCCCGTGCTGAACCCGGTCGAAGTCTTGACGAAGTCCGCCCCCGCCTCCTGGGCCAAGCGGGCCCCGAGGACCTTCTCGTCGTCGGAGAGGAGCGAGCACTCGAGGATCACCTTGAGGACAACTGGCCCGGGGGCCGCCTCCCGCACCGCACGGATGTCGGCCAGGACGCGGCTCCGGTCTCCTTCCTTGAGGGCAGCGATGTCCGCCACCATGTCCACCTCATCCGCGCCCTCGGCCACGGCGAGCTTGGC
>DSBZ01000206.1 GCA_011057175.1 Candidatus Acetothermia bacterium | reverse complement strand
GGGGCAAGATCAGCTCTGCTATCATGAGGACGCACGACGGCCCGGCCAGGGGAGGTGACGGCGCATGACGACCGCGATGGTGACTAAGCGAGAGTGCCCATCCTGTGAGACCCTTTCCAGGTGTATCCTGTCCGTGGTGGAGCCCGGAGTTCTCGGTAACTCAGGGCCGGGCATCCGTTGGGCTCAGTTCGAGGAGGGTTGGCCCCCGGGCGCTACCTCGGCTCCTGAACGTGATCTCCGAAGCCTTCCCCGTGGCCATCGTTCTTCCTCTCCCTGCAGGGGCAGCCGAGGGGGAAGGCGTCGCCGACGGAGGCGGCGCGACGCTGTCACACCCTGCGGCCGGTGTGCGGGGACGGGTTCGTGGACCGGGAGGAGCTGGTGGGGGAGATGGTGCGCACCCTTTCCTCCCCCCGCGAGCGGATGGGGAAGACCTCGGCCTTCCTCGAGGTGATGCGCCAGCTCGACGGGGATCCCCATGTCGTCCCGGTTTACGTGTCCCTGTGGGACCTCGTCGAGGGGACGCTCGCCGAGTTCGCGCGGCTGCTGCTCCGGGCGGCCATCGACCGGTTCCACGAGCGGAAGGGGCTCCCGTTACCGGTGCGGGCCCAGCACTTCCTCGCGGCGAGCCTTGCCCTGCTTCAGGACCTCCTCCAGCGAGTTCAGGTCTCGGTGCGACTGCGGCAGGAGGTCGAGCTCCTCGTAGGGACAGGTGTCGGGGCTGCTCCGGCCTTCATCCGGCTCGGCAACTCGACGGTCCAGTTTGGGTTGGTAGACTGCCCCCATGACGGAGTCGCCCCTCGTCGACGCCGCGGAAGGGCTCCTCCCCGTTCTTCGGGGGATGGGCGACCCTACGCCCGAGGAAGTCCTCGCCACGTGGGAGGATTTCTACACCCACCACTTCCCCGAGCTCTACGCGAGGCAGGTCGAGGACTACGCCGAGCAGGGAGCGGACTGGCGCGCGGTGGCCCTCGCCCGGGTGTTCCCCGCGCTCCGGCAACGGCTCCCGGCGATGGAGGATGCGCGGGAGAGGATCGTCCGCCTGTGGGGCGAGGTGATGGCGCGGGCCCGGCGGGTGACCGGGCTGGAGGGGGAGGTTCAGGCGGTGGTCCACGTGGGGATCGGCTGCGGGGCAGGCTGGGCCACGACCTACGGGGGGAAACCGGCAGTTCTCCTTGGCCTCGAGAGCATCGCCGAGCTCGGCTGGCAAGCTGAGCGCCGCCTCGAGGGGCTCATCGCCCACGAGCTCGGGCACGTCGCTCACTCTACATGGCGGGGAGAGCCCTTGGAGGAGCTGGAGAGCGATCCCTTCGGGCTCCTCTACGTCGAGGGGTTCGCCCAGCGGCTGGAGCACCGGATCCTCGATCGGGAGAGCTGGCACCTCGCCCTAGATGAGGGGTGGCTCCCCTGGTGCTGCGCTCACCTCCCGGAGATCGCCCGGGCCTACCGCGACCGGGCGGCCAGGGGCGAACCGGTCCACGCCTTCTTTGGCTCGTGGTCGAGCTTTCAAAGGGTCCCGTTCACCGGCCACTTCCTCGGCCACGCCGCCGTCCGCGTTCTTGCGGAGGGACAGACCCTCCCCGAGCTCGCCCGGCTCCCCCTGGCCGACGTGCGCGCCTCTGTGGACCGGTTTCTCCGCGCGCTCGCGGCGGGCGCGTGACCCCCCTCGCTCCCCTCACAGCTCGTTCCGCAGGAACTCAAGCACCCGGGGCCAGGAGTCCTCAGCGGCGCGGGCCGCTCCCTCAGCCGTGCCTCCCAGCCCCTCCCACACCCCTACCGTGGGGAGGTAGAACTGGCGCATCGCCGTCGGATAGTACGGGTAGGGGACCAGCATGTGGCCTCCTTCCGGGTAGGAAAGGAGCTGGAACGGGCGCGGGTGGGCGTGGAGAGCGAGGCGATCGATCGCCACCTGGGACAGCCCTTGGCTAGACCCCGTCGCCGGGGTTCCCGATGAGGAGGAACGCGGCCTGGGAGCGTTCCACGGGGATCGTGGCCTCGGCGATGTGGGATCGCTGCACCTGCAGGCTGTGCTCGAACGACGGCGTATTGAAGTAGGGGGTCCCCTCCGCGGCGGCTTTGGCAAACAGCCTCTCTTGCTCTTCGGTTACCAGCACCTAGCGGTAGGGGAAGGCCTCCCCGCGGTAGGTCCAGGCGGGGGCACCGTCGTCGCCGATCCCCTCCCAGATGATCCCGCTCGGGGTATAGCCCACCACTGCCTTCACCTCGGGGAACAGGGACGCCGCGAGGAGGGCCAGTTCCCCGCCCCGCGACGCGCCCACGATGCCGGTGCGATCACCCGCCACTCCCTCCTGCTCCCCAAGCCACGGGCTGGACAGGGTCTCCTTCACCACGCCGACGGCGGCCACCGGCGCACGGTCTGGCTCGCCACCTCCTCGCCGCCGCCGACGAGCGTCACGGTGGGGGTCGGGACAGGAGCGAACGGGGTGGCGATGCTCCCCGAGTAGTCGCAGGCCAGCGACCAGAAAAGCCCGGCCGGGTCCACTCCTGTATAGGAGCCGCCGAGCGCCGCATCGCGTGCCGTGTCGATCGCTCCCCCTTCGTCGGCGCGGTAGAACGCCTCCGCGGACCATTTGTTCCCGAACACGTCCGTGCCCACGACGCGGAGCGCGACCGTCGCCCCCGGGCCCAGGCCGCTCACGCGGATCGTCACGGGATCGCCCACCAGCACCTCGCGTGGCGTGACCTCCAGTGTGGGTCCCATCTTCACTCCTTCGCTCAGGGCGAGAACGCCCGCCGCGGCCGCGGCTATCGCGCTCGCCGTCCCCACCTCGCCCTGGCAGCCGACCTCGGCCCTGGCGATCGAGGCGTTCGCCGCCATGGCGAGGCCCACCACGCCCGCCGATCCGCAGGTCGGGGCGGTGACGACCCTCCCC
>DSBZ01000168.1 GCA_011057175.1 Candidatus Acetothermia bacterium | reverse complement strand
GGGAGCGGTCAGCTCAAGGGCCGAGCAGGTCCCCCACGTACCACGCCACCACCGCGCCCAGGCGTCCGTAGTAGAAGGGAAAGGACCTGCTGAGCGCGGTCCTGCTGAGCGCGGTGTAGAGTAGCCCCCGCTCCGGGTCGAGAACTATCGCATCTGCGCCCACAATCGGCGTCTCTCGGGCGATCTCACCGTCGGGGAAGCTCCGAAACCGCACCGCGCCTTCCCGCGACCGCGTTACGAGGTACCGCCCGTCGGGGGTGAACTGGAGCGGCGCTTCACCCGGCTCACCGAAGCTCGCGACCTCGGTGGCCGTGGCGACCTCGACGACCTCCACCCCCTCTGCGCGGGCCATGGCCAGGTAGGCTCCGCACGGGGAGAAGGCCAGCGGGCCGCTTCGTCCCTCCAACATGCGCAGCTGTTCCCCCGTCCCCAGGTCCCACAGGCTCACCGCGGGCGGGTATCGCCAGTCCAAAAGGAACTTCGGTGCGGGGTACGCCGCTCCGTATGACCCCGGGATCCAGGCCGCAGCGAGCAAGTCCCCGTCGGGGCTGAAGGCGACGGCGACGACGGCTTGGGCGTTCGCTTGGAGGGCCGTGTGCTCCTTCCCGGAGGCGGTATCCCAGATGCGCACCACACCGTCGGCTCCCCCTGAAGCCAGGAGATCGCCCGACGGAGCGAATTCCAGGGACAAAACACCGTCCCGGTGGCCATCGAGGGCGAGGACAAGGTCCCCGGTGTGCACGTCCCACAGCGTGATCTCGGACCGGAGAGAGCCCGCGGCCCCCACCGCGACGACGTCACTCACCGGGTGATAGGCCAACGGCCCTACCTGGCGGGGGAGCTTCACGGAACCGCGCCGCGTGCCCGCAGGCAGGTCCCAGAAGACGACCTCGGACCGAGCAGCAGTGGCGAGGATCGCCCGGTCTGGGGAGGCACAGAGGTCGGCCCAGTGCGTCGCGACCTGTTGACCAGGAAGGCGCCCCACGAGCTGGAGGGTTGCCGTATCCCAGAGTTCGACGGTCAGGTCCCCCTTGGAGGCGGTAGCGAGGGTGAGACCGTCCGGGCTGAAGCTTGCGGTGCGCACGTGGACCGTCGGCGTGGGCACGACCTCCCCTGTGGCCCACGCCCAAAGCCGCAACACGCGATCGGTGCCCACGAACGCGAGGTGCTTGCCATCCGGGGAGAAGCCAATGGGAGCGGCCACCTCGTGCCCCGACAGCCCGTGGCCGAGCGGACCGTCGCCGAGTTGCGCCAGAACTTCACCGGTCGCCATCGCGACGACGACAACGGGGCCCCGTGGGCCAGACGTAGCAGCCAAGTACCCCCCGCAGGGACTCAGGGCGAAGGGGCCCCACAAGCCATCAAGCACCTGGGTCTCGGCCCACGTTCCGATCTCCCACAGCACGATCCGTGGGGAGAAGCGTACCGGCTCCTCGGACCAGTTCAGCGTAGCAGCCACGAGGTGGTTCCCGTCCGCCGTGAACCCGAGATAAAATGCCACGGGCAGGATGTGCAGCACGTCACCGGTCAACACATCCCACACTACGGTTCCGTCCGTTCCGGAACCCGTCCAGCCGGGGAACGATCCGGCCAGAAGCGAGCCATCGGGGCTGAACACGAGCCCCCGCGTACGTGCCAGCCCTCCCGTGGGCAAGGTCCTCACCTCTCCAGTTTCGATGTCCCACAGGTGCACAGGGCCTCCGTAGTCCGATCCTCCCAGGGCCAGGAGCCTTCCATCCGGGCTCCAAGCAAGTGAGGTTCCGGGACAGGTCGTACCGCGTGTCGGATTCACTGGCACGACCAAGGTGCGGATCTCCCGCCACGTGCGGGTGTCCCAGATCCGGAACACCGTCCCGACCTCCCCGGTGGCGAGGAGACTCCCATCGGGGCTGAAGGCGAGGGCGTAAACCTCACTCGTGTGCCCCGAGAGCACGGCGAACGACCAAGGGGCCTCTGGTGGGTAGCCGACCTGGTTCCACCCTCCGTACACCACGCACGCCACCGCCGCCAGCGTTCCTGCGATCCAACTGATCGTCCTCATGCTCGACCTCCCTCTGTCATGCGCAGTACGCGCGCCGCGTTTGCCCTTTCGCAGCCGTCGCGCCCATGCGGGCAAAGGGCCCGAGTGGCCGACGAGGTCCGCGGCCTCGGGCCCCTCCCGCAGTCCTCAACCGCCTACCGCGATCCTAATCACACACAAGTTGAAGAACACAAGGAGCAGCGGCCGTGGCAGATCGCTCAGGTGAACAGGGTTTCCGGCAAGATCCACTCCGGAACCGTCTGGCGGAGGGCTCCCCAGGAGGTCGCGCGGGGTGGGCACGTGCACCGCCCGGGACGAAGCGAGAGCTCTCGCTAGCTCCTCCTCTGTGAACGGCCAGTCGAGTCGCCCCGCCACTGCTCCTTCGACAAGAAGGATCACCGTCGGCGCCCGCCTTACCCCAAGACCTGCTCCAAATGCGCCGCCCCGGTCAACGTAGACCTGGAGGCCGCCGGCCAAGCCGGCAAGCTCAGGGGTGGCGTTAGGAGCCACAAGGAGGAAGCGGATCTCGGGGAAGGCCTGGGCCGCGTAGGCAAACCAGGGGACCACCTTCTCGCAGGCCGGGCAGCCGGGGGCCACCACAAACCCCACGGCCCACCGGCCTTGGGCGAGCTCCTCGATCCCGATCGTCCCCCCAGCCCACGTGGGGTAACCAACAGCAGGGTAATCCTGGTAATCCTGAGCCCAACCCAAAACGGAGGAGAAGAGGAGCACCCCCGCCGCCAGGACCGCCGCTCTCATCTTGCTCCCCCTCCTCACCCTCGAGCTTCAATATAGCGGGGGGGGCGGTTGTCAAGGGCTTGGGCCCGGATGCGCCAGGGCGCGCTTCGCCGCTTGCACTATGGCATCTGGGGT
>DSBZ01000269.1 GCA_011057175.1 Candidatus Acetothermia bacterium | reverse complement strand
GTTCCCCTCTCCCCTTCCCCCCTGAAGGAAGCGGTCGATCGCCTCGGCGAGGCGCATCTTATCCCTGTTCCCCACGACAAGATCCGCCCCTGCCGCCCGCAACCTCTCCTCAGCCCCCTCCACTCCGCACCCCACGGCCACGATGAGCGCCCCCCCGTGCTCCCGTCGGAGGCGAGACACGAGCTGACGCGACTTCCGGTCGGCGAGGGCGGTCACGGTGCAGGTGTTCACCACGTGGACCTCGGCCGAGTCCGGTACAACGTCCAACCTCTCCGCGAGGAGCTGGGACTCGTATTGGTTGACTCGGCACCCCAGCGTGTGAACGGTCACGCTCATTCCGTGTGCCTCTCCACCGTGAACCGCCATAGCTGGCACGGCTCGTCCGGAGGAAGGCCCGCCTTCATCCTCGCGATCCGGAGCTGCTCTTCGACCGTGTCCACCGTGGGGAGGTCGGGGAGGAGGAGCCCCCGTCGCCAACCGCTCTCCACGATCACCCCATACCGCTTGGGGTCAAGATCCGCCGCGGTACACGGTTCGACGGGGGAAAGGACATCCACCGCCACCTCGAGCTCCGGCAGCTCTTCGGTGCGCACCGGGGGAAACCGCGGGTCCTGGGTCGCAGCACGGATCGCGTTGGCGATGACCTCCTCGGCGAGGTTCTCCTTGCTCGGCTCGTAGGTACCGATGCAGCCCCGCAGCGCCCCCCTCTTCTTGATGGACACGAAGGCCCCTCCGCGGAGGCAGACGAGCTCCGGGGGGAGATCGGGCGGGGGGGAGATGCGCCGGCCCTCGCTCACGTACGCCGCGATCGCCGAGCGGGCCAAAGCCACGTATGGGTCATGTCGGACCATCGCCAACGAGCCTACCCGACCGTCGGCCGCTGTCAACCGCCCGTTTGACGGCACTCCCCCCCTCTGGCTACTCTCTACTGCGATGCGCAGGGTAGCGATCGGCGCGGGGTTGATCCTGATTGGGGTGGCAGTGACCTTGTTCATCCTGTTCTCCCAGACCGAGGTCGCGCGGACGCTCCGCCAAGGGACCCCGATCTCCGTCCTCGTCGTCCGCCTGGACGAGGGGGGCACGGAGGCCGACGCCGTGTCCCTGGCCTTCCTTCAGCCGGGGGGCAGGGCGACCTGGATCAGCATCCCCCGCGACCTCGTCTGGCCCACGGCCAGTGGGTGGAAGTCGCTCCATACCCTCTACGCCTCCGAAGGGGTCGCCGGGCTGGCCCACCGCGTGAGCCTGCTGTTCGAGGTCCCCCTGCAGTACTGGGTGGTCGTGGATCCGGCCGGGTTCCGCGAGGTGGTCGATGCGATTGGGGGTGTGGAGCTCATGGTGGAGGCCCGCCTCGTTTACCAGGACCGTTCCCGAAACCTGTTCATCGACATCCCTCCCGGCGAGCATACGTTCGACGGAGCGACCGCCCTCGACTTCGTGCGCTACGAGGACGGCGGCGAGGCGGGGCGGATCGCGCGCCACCACGAGCTCCTGCGCGCCTCCCTGAACCGGACGCGGGCCGCTCCTCTGGGGCGTGCGACCGTCGAGAGGATTTGGAACGCAGTGCAGACGAACCTCTCCCTGGGGGAAGCGCTCGACCTGGCGCGGGCCAGCGGAGATCTGTCCCCGGACCGAGTCACGTTCACCATCGTCCCCACCGTGCCCCGGCCCGATGGGGGGGGAGACCTCGCCCCTGATCTCGTTCGCCTCCGTGAGCTCGTCCAGTCCGTCGTCGGCGGGCTGTCCTTCCTCACCCGGGACGAGATTCGGGTGCTTGTCCTCAACGGCACTGGGATGAAGCTCCTCGCCGCGGGGACCGGGAGTTGGCTCGCTGACCGTGGGTTCCAGGTGGTGGGGACGGCGGACGCCGATCGGTCCAACTACCCCCGTACCCACCTCGTGGTGCGGGACGAGGATCGGCCCAAGGGCCGCGCCCTCCTCGACGTCCTCCCCGCGAGCGTCCAAGCTGGCGTCCAGGTCCAAACCGATCGCGAGTTCGACCTCGCCCGGGTGGGGGGGTGGCCGGAGGGCGTGGACGTGATCCTGATCCTTGGGGCGGGATTCGATGTCCACCCCTGAGCGCGAGCTCCTCGATCAGGCTGCGGCCCTCATCGCCACGAAGAAGGGAACCCGCCTCACCGTGGTTGACGTAGGAGGATCATCCATCCCCACCTCGTACTTCCTCATCGCCAGCGGCGAGAACCCGGTTCATGTTCGGGCTCTTGCCGACGAGCTCCTCGCGAAGATGCCCCTCGCCCCCCGGCACATCGAGGGGGTGCGGGAAGGGAGGTGGGCGCTCCTCGACTACGGCGACTTCATCGTGCATGTGTTTCAGGACGAGGTTCGCGCCTTCTACGATATCGAGGGCTTGTGGCCCGAGAGCCAGGTCACCCCCTGGACGGGGTTGCGGCCCTCCCCTCCCCCTGTATAATCGGTCGTGGTCCCTTGCCCTGGGCAGGGGGGCCGCTATACTTGGGGAAGGCAATCCGGTCCTTGAAAAGTGAATAGAGCGTCTGCTACGTAAGCATGGTAAGGGCGGACGGGGGATCCCTTGGCAGTCGAGGGCGACGAAGGGCGCGGCTAGCTGCGATAAGCCTCGGGGAGCCGCTGAGCAGGCTACGATCCGGGGATGCCCGAATGGGGAAACCCACTGGGCCGTTGAGGCTCAGTATCCAGGGCCGAAAACTCGAGTAAGCCCTGGAGGCGAACCCCGCGAAGTGAAACATCTCAGTAGCGGGAGGAAAAGAAATCAACCGAGATTCCCCTAGTAGCGGCGAGCGAACGGGGAAGAGCCCAAACCGTGTGGGTGCAAGGCCACAGCCGTTGCCCATGCGGGGTTGGGGGATGATGACGGAGGCCCCTGTGGGGGCCTCGGGAAGTCACAAAGGCCTTCTCTAGCCGAACAGC
>DSBZ01000235.1 GCA_011057175.1 Candidatus Acetothermia bacterium | reverse complement strand
GGGTATGATGGAGCTGTGATGCGCCGGGCTTTGGTGGTCGTGGCCGGCCTCGCCTTGGGGATCGGCGCCGCGGGGGCCCCGGTCGAGCTCCACTACTTCTGGGCCCCCACCTGCCCCGACTGCGCTGTGATGCGGCCCTACCTCGAGGCGCTCGCCGAGGAGTTCCCCGAGCTGGAGGTCATTGCCCACGAGGTCGCCTACAGCGGGGAGAACCTGCGCCTCATGATCGCGCTCGCCGAGACGTATGGGGTCTACGCCGTCGCCACCCCGGTCGTCGCGGTGGGCGAGGTGCTCACGGTGGGGGCGGGGTTGGTGGCGGAGCTCCGGATCCGGGAGGAGGTGACGCGGTGTGTGGAGGAGGGCTGTCCCTCCCCCCTGGCGCGCCTCCCCGAACCGGAGGAGACGGGCCTCGGGCTCGCGGAACTCCTCCTCCTCGCCATCGTCGCGGCGAGCGCGATGTTCCTCCTCTTCCAGGTCCTCGCCCCCTGACCGGGATTCATTCGCTTCCCCGATGGGGCCTGCCCGTCCCGTGGGGCAATGTTGAGCGATGCCGGGCTCCATCGTGTTCGCCGCTGCCCACTTGGGCTACGACACGGGCAAGGTGCCCATTGGGGGCGGGGCCCAAGTGGGGATCCACCTCCTGCGGCGCTGGGCCGTGACCCAGCCGTGTCCGATCACCGTCCTCGGGTCCGGCCCCGCGGCCCCGGTCCCCGGGATCTCCTACCACCCCATCCCGTGGGAGGTGCGGGGCCACGCCGGCCCGATCACGGACCTCTCCGTGTCCGGCTACGCCCGATTCTCCCGCCAGTTCGAGGGCGGGGTGACGGCGCATCTCGCTCGTCTCGCCCACGAGGTGGACCCGCGTCGAATATGCGTCCTCCACAACGACATCGCTGAGGCGGGGGACTTCGCGCGGATCCGGGAGCTGGGGTTTCGCCAGGCCGCGATCTTCCACGTGGACGTGGTGGACTACGTGGCCCGGATCTACCTCCGCGGCCGGGTCGCCGCCCCGACCCTCGCCCGAATGCTGCGTGCCCTCGATCGGCCCGGCGTGCGCCGCCTCGTCCCCGACGTGGTTCAACTCGCCCTCGCCAAGCAGGAGGCGTGCGCGCGGCACTGCGACCTCCTCGTCGTTCCGTCGGCGGAGATGGCGGTCATCCTCCGCCGCTCCTACCCATGGCGCACGGAACGTGATGTCCTCGTCCTCCCATGGGGGACGATCGCCGACCCCGCCCCGCCCGGCGTGGAGGAGGCGGCGGGGGAGATCCGTGCCCAGTACCGCCTCGACGATCGCCGCGTGCTGGTCACGCTATCCCGCATCTCCCCGGAAAAGGGCCAGGACCTCCTCCTCCAAGCCCTCGCGCGGTGGGAGAGGGAAGGGGGACGGGACCTCGTTGCCTTCATCTGCGGGGCCCCCGCGTACATGCACGGGGGGAGCTACATGCGCCGCCTCCGCCGCCTGGCGGGGAAGCTGAGGGAGGTCGAGGTCCACTTCCCGGGTTACGTGACCGGCGTGCGGAAGCACGCCTTCTTCGACGTGGCGGACTTGTACGTATTTCCCTCTCGCCACGAGAGCTACGGGCTGACCCTGATGGAGGCCCTCGCTGCCGGGCTCCCCGTGCTCACCACCGCCCATCGCTCGGCGCCCGATCTCGTGCGCCCGGAGTTCGGCCGCGTCGTGGCCCCCCGGCCGCGGGCCCTGTGCCAGGGGCTGGCCGACCTCCTCGCCCGCCGCGGGGAGCTACCCGCGATGGGCGCCGCTGCCCGGCGGTTCGCTCACCTCCATCCGTTCGACGCGGCCGCCGACGCCCTCGCCACGGCCCTCGCCCGCCTCCTGGCCCCCTCGCCCCCCGTGGTCGCCGCGGGGTGAAGGACCCTCGCCGAGGAGCTCCGCAAGCCACCGCGCGTTCTCTGGGGCCCACGCGCACGCGTCGTTGTTGAAGTAAGCGAACACCGTGTCCACAGGGAGCGTCCTCAGCCGTTCCGCCCATCCGCGGAGCTCCTCCTCCCCGTAGCGGTAGGCGTACCACTCCTCGCGGCCGTGGAAGCGAACGAAGGCATGCCTGGCGGTGGCCACCACGAACTCCGGGAGGTCGGGCGCGCTCACGATGCACATCGCGATCCCCCGTTCCCGCAAGAGGTGCGCCACGTCCTCCACGAACCAGGTTCGGTGGCGAAACTCCAGGGTGGTGGGGTAGCGGGGGTCGAGCTGGTCCAACACGCGTTGCAGGAGGTCCCGGTCGAAATGGAGGGCGGGGGGAAGCTGAAACAGGATGCCCCCGAGGCTCTCGCCGAGCTCCGCCCCCGCTGCGTAGAACCGACGTACGAGCTCCGCTGTATTCCTGAACTTCCGAAGGTGGGTGATGCCCCGGAACGCCTTGAGGGTGAACAGGAACCCCGGGGGGGCCTTCCGCGCCCACGCCTGGACCATGGCTCGAGTGGGGAAGCGATAGAACGTGGCGTTCACCTCCACCGTATTGAACGCCTTGGCGTAGAATGCGAACCGATCCCGTTCCCCAAGGTCTGGGGGGTAGAACGGACCGGCCCAGTGCGGGTAGGCCCATCCTGAGCAACCGATTCGAAACTGGGGCATGGCGATCCAGTATAGCAGTGCCGGGCATGATGGAGGGCATGAGGGGAGAGGGTTCACATCGCTTCGGGCTGCTCTCTCCGCTCTCCCGCGTGGCTTACCTCTTCCCCGCGCGATGGCCGAGCCCACAGGGCGGGCGCCCCTCTCGCCATGGCTCGGCCCCAAGGTAAAATCGTAGGTTATGGCGCGGGTGACGGCGGGGGAGCGCTTTCAGCTGAAGACGAAGCTCGAGCCCCAGGGCGATCAGCCCAAGGCGATCGCCGAGCTCACCGAGGGGCTCCTTGTCGGGCACCGGTACCAGACGCTTCTTGGGGCCACCGGGACGGGGAAGACGTTCACGATCGCCCACGTGATCCAGAACGTCCAGCAGCCGGCCCTCGTCATCGCCCACAACAAGACCCTCACCGCGCAGCTCTATGGGGAGTTCCGGGAGCTCTTCCCC
>DSBZ01000222.1 GCA_011057175.1 Candidatus Acetothermia bacterium | reverse complement strand
GGAGCGCCTCGCGCGCATCGAACGCCCGGCCCGCACCAACTCCACGATCTGGCGCCGGAACTCCGGCGGGTACGGCGGTCGTGTCTAAGCCCTAACCTGTCCACGATACCGGGGCAACTTCAGACAGGACCTGCCGTCTGGCCTCCTCGGCAAAGAGCTTCCCGGCCATCTCCTCCGGGGGGAGGCGCCGCCCCTCGCGGAGGCATTCCTGGTCGAGGGCGTAGCCGGCAGAGTCGAGGTGGGAGTGGCGGGCCCCGGAGAGGTAGGTGAGGAGGGCGCCTGGGCCGGTGTGGTAGCCGGGCATCTCGTTTCCCCCGAAGTGGAGGGCGAACACCTCGCCGCCGTACCGCTCCGCCGCCGCCCGGACCCCCTCTCCGAGGACGCGGTAGAACTCCGTCCTCTGGTCCGCGATCCGCCGGATCATCTCCAGGTACGCCGGGACAGCGCCCCACCTCGGCCGCAGCCCCGCGGTCTCCTTCTCCGAGATGATCTCCCGCTCGAACGCCTCGGTGGCCCAGCCGAAAACCACCCCAGTGCTCATCGCGTCCAGGCCGACGTGCCCCACCGCGTCAATGAGCTTAAGCACCCCCGGTATGTCCTCCATCCCGAGCATCCCCCCCAACGCATAAAGGGGCTCGTGGTCGTAGGAGACGAACGTGGTCTTGTAGAAGTAGGGCTCTACGGGGTGGGGCTCGCGGAGCACGGCGAGGTGGATGCACGCCACCGGGCAGGCCGAGCAGGCGAGCCTGCGGCCGAGGTACCCTTCGGCCAGCTTCTCCCCGGAGAAGGGGGGCTCCTCGGGGTACCGGGTCTGGAGGAGGTTTCGCACGGGAAGCGCCGCCATCTCGCTCAACGGGGCCACGTTCTGGGCTGTGCCCAGGTCGTGGTACTTCCGCATCAGATCCGAGCGCATCGCCCGCTTGTGAAGAGAGCGGTACAGCGCGTGGTACCGTCTCATGTGGGCGACCGGGACCGCCCCCTGGCCGGAGACGACCACCGCCTTGAGGCCCTTGCTCCCGAAGACCGCCCCCAGCCCGAGCCGACCGAAGTGACGGTATGTCTCGGCGATCACGGCCGCGTAGGTGACGAGGTTCTCCCCAGCCCGGCCGATCCGAAGGATCATCCGGCAACCCGATCCTGGCTCGACCTCGCGGAGGATCCGACCGACGGTGGCCGAGGAGGACATCCCCCCCAGGGTTCGCGCATCGCGGAAGTGGACCTTGCCTCCATGGACAGCAAGGTACACCGGGACATCGCTCTTCCCCTCGATGACGAGGGCGCCGCAGCCCGCGAGCCGGAGGGCGAGGGCGGTCCGGCCCCCGCAGTGAGACTCCCCGAGGTTCCCGGTGTGGGGGGACTTGAACAAGGCCACGGTCTTCGAGGCGAGAGGGTAGGGGGAGGACAGGGGCCCCACGGCGAGGACGATCGGGCTCTCGGGGGCCAACGGATCCCTCCCCGCCGGGCAGCGTTCCCAGAGGATCTCGATCGCGGCCCCGGTTCCCCCCAGGCGGTCCCGGAAGAGGTCGGGCCGCTCCTCGATCCACGACCGATGGCGGCTGAGGTCAACGAACAGGACCCGGGACAGAAGCCTATCCACCCGTCACTTCCTCCAGGGCGAGGACCCCGTACGGGCAGAACGAGGCGCACAGGCCACAGTGGACGGAGATCACGGGTTTGCCCCTCTCTTCATCCCACTGCACGGCCCCGATCAGGCAGGCGGCAACACAGGCCCGGCATCCGATGCACCGATCGAGGAGGACCTTCACCCCCGCCCCCGCCTTCTCGATCGCCCCCACCGGGCAGGCGGGAAGACATTGGTGATCGGGGCACGCCCGGCACACGACGATCACGAACCCGCGCTCCACCCCGCCCACGGAGCGGACGTTGATCGCGGAGCGGGCCAGGCCCCCCTCCCCGAATCGCCGCGCACAGGCGAGCGCGCACAGAAGACAATCCACACGCCGCTCGACATCCACCACCGAGAGACGCTTGGCCACGGTTCCTCCTCAGTCCGTCACCCGCTCTGCGACCTGCCGCCCGAGCTCCGCCCCCCGGGCGGGGTCCTCCCGGCGGGGTGCGCCCTCGAACTCCACCTTGTCCACGACCTCCCACCGCGGCTCTGCCACCTCGTCGGCCATCTTCCGCACCGCTCCCCCCTGCCAGCCGTGGGAGCCGAACAGACCCACGACCCGGTTCGCCAAGCGCTTCCGGGCCATGAGGCGCAGCACGGCGCCCACCGCGGGGAGGATCCCCCCGTCGTAGGTCGGGGCGCCAAGGACCAGCCCGCGCCGGCGCCAGGCCTCGGCGAGGACGAAGCTCGGGTGGATTCGGCCTGCGTCCACGACCGCCACCGGGACCCCAGCCGCGGCGGCCCCGCGGGCCACGGCGTCGGCCATCCGCCGGGTGTGGTCGTACATCGAACCGTACACCACCGTCACCGCCGCTCTCCTTCCATTCGGGCGAGCTTCGCGTACGTTTCCACGATCCGCCCTGGGTCCCGCCGCCACACCAGGCCGTGGGACGGGGCGATCACCTTGACTTCGAGCCCCCCGAGCTTGGCGATCGCCTTGAGCACGGGCTGCGAGACCATCCGCACGATGTTCGCGAAGTAGCGCACGGCCTCGTTCTCGTAGTGGGAGAGGTCGGCCTCGTCGTCCAACAGGACCCCGTCCAAGGCCCCGAAGCTCCCGAACGCGTCGCAGGGGAAGAGGACCCTCTCAGTCTTCTCGTAGGTGGCCATCGTCTCCGGCCAGTGCACGAACGGGATGTGGTGGAAGGAAACGACATTCTCCCCGAGGTCGATCCTCTCTCCGTCGGCCACCGCCCGCACCCCGTCCCGGATCCCGTAGAACGAGGAGTACATGTTTACCGTATCTCGAATCCACCGCAGAGCAACTGTGTTGGAGGTCAAGCCCGAGCGATCTCCGGAACTGTGTTGAAGGTCAAGCCCGAGCGATCTCCGGATCCCACGGGGTGTTGTGGTGGAGCATGGCGTTGAGGATGACGAGGAGCTTACGCATGCAGGCGACCAGGGCGACCTTGGTCGGCTTGCCTGAAGCGAG
>DSBZ01000120.1 GCA_011057175.1 Candidatus Acetothermia bacterium | reverse complement strand
GGACGGGGGTGGGAGGGGAAGCCCCTCCGGGTGCCCCTGGGCACGATCACCGTCCCCGGGCTGTCGGGGATCCCCATCCTTGGGCCGATGCTGTTCGTGGACCAGACGATCCTCACCTACCTCGGGATCCTCCTCGCGGTCCTCCTATGGGTGGTCCTATTTCGCACCCGGTGGGGGATCGTCATCCGCGCGGTGGGGGAGTCCCCGGCCACCGCTGACTCGTTGGGGATCAACGTCACTCTCGTCCGCTACCTGGGTGTGGCTTTGGGGGGGCTCCTCGCCGGGGTCGCGGGAGGGTACCTCTCGGTGGCCTACCGTCCAGCGTGGACGGAGGGGATGACGGCGGGGATGGGGTGGATCGTGATCGCGCTCACCATCTTCGCATCGTGGGACCCCCTTCAGGCGATCTGGGGCGCATTCTTCTTCGGTGCCCTCTACCACCTGTCGTTCCGACTTCAGGCGTACGTGTCCCCTGAGCTCCTCAAGCTCATGCCCTATGCTTTCGCTATACTGGTACTGGCGGTGAGCGGGTTCGGGTCGCGGTGGCGGCGGCGGGCACCGGGTTCCCTCGGGGTGCCGTACGTGCGTGGCGAGAGATGAACGGGGGGTGAGAGCTGGGTTCAGATGATGGGAACATCCCAGGACCAGCAGGCGGAACAACCTCCGGAGGTGACGGATGAACGTGCGGAAGCTTGCGCTCGTTGTGACAGCAGTGACGTTGGTCGGGCTTCTCGGCCTGGGGGCAGAGAAGATCAAGGCTGGGTTCATCTACGTGGGGCCGATCGGCGACTACGGCTGGTCGCACGCCCACGACGTGGCCCGGCGGATCGTGGAAGAGAAGTACGACTGGTTGGAGACGGTGTACGTCGAGAGCGTGCCCGAGGGCGAAGTCGAGACCTACATCGACCAGCTGGTGCGGCAGGGCTGCAACGTGATCTTCACCACGAGCTTCGGGTTCATGGACGGGACCTTCGCTGCCGCTCAGCGGTACCCGAACGTGATCTTCGCTCACGCATCCGGGTTCAAGCGCGCGCCGAACATGGCCACCTACATGGCCGACTTCTACCAGGTGTACTACCTGAATGGGCTCATGGCCGGGGCGCTCACCAAGACGGAGAAGGTCGGCTACGTGGCGGCTTTCCCTATCCCTGAGTTGAAGAGGCACATCAGCGCTTTCGCCATCGGCGTGCGGGAGGTCAACCCCACCGCCGAGGTTCACGTGCGCTGGATCTACGAGTGGTACAACCCAGCGGCGGCGAAGGAGGCCACCGAGGCCCTCATCGCCGAGGGATGCGACGTGTTCGCCTTCACCGAGGACTCGCCCACGGTGGTCCAGGTGGCTGCGGAGCGAGGCTTGCCCTCGTTCGCCCACTACTCGCCGATGTACGCGTTCGCGCCAGACCACGTGGTGTCGGGCCAGCTCGTCCACTGGGAAGTGATCTACGACGACTTCCTCGCCAAGATCCACGAGGGCATCTACACGAACGAAAACCTCGCCCACGTGGACTACTGGTGGCTCCTCGCCCAAGGGGCAGTGGAACTCGGGGCGCAGATCGGGATGCCGGTCAACCCCAAGTACGAGGCAGCCCTCAAGGGCTACATCATCGACCATCCAGCGTTCGGCCGGATCTCGGTGTACGACCTCGTTTCCGTCCGCTACAACCACTTCGCGGACCCGGGGATCACCTTCGACCCGTTCGAGGGGCCGGTGTACGACCGCAAGGGCAACCTCGTCGTCCCGGAAGGGATGTGGATGGGCTACGACGCCCTCATCACCATGGAGTGGGCGGCGGCCGGGGTGGTGGGTCCCTGGCCGGGTGAGCCGTAAGGGTGCGGATTGCGTGCGAGGGGCGGCTGCTCGGCAGCGGCCGCCCCTTTCTTCCTGATGATGGATGGCCTCCGACGACCTCTTCATGAAGTGACGCGGGACCTCGTGGCCGTGGCCAGGGGGCATCGCCCCGCGGACCTCGTGGTCCGCGACGGGCGTTGGGTGAACGTGAATTCGGGTGAGATCATCGATCACACGGACATCGCCGTCGCGAGCGCCAGGATCGCATACTGCGGACCGGACACGGGTGCGATGGTCGGCCCGCGGACACGGGTCATCGACGCCCAGGGCCGCTACCTCGTCCCTGGCCTCCTCGATGCCCATGTCCACATCGAGAGCTCGATGCTTGGGGCGACCGAGTTCGCCCGGGCCGTCCTCCCCCATGGGACGACGGGCGTGTTCGCCGACCCTCATGAGATCGCGAACGTACTCGGATTGCGGGGGGTGCGGCTCATCCTCGACGAGGCGGAGCGGACCCCGCTTCGGGTCTACGGTCAGGTCCCCTCGTGCGTCCCCGCGGCGCCGGGTTTGGAGACGGCCGGGGCCGATCTCGGCCCGGACGAGGTGGCGGAGGCGCTGGGTTGGCCCGATGTCGTCGGCCTGGGCGAGGTGATGAACTACCCCGGTGTGGTCGCGGGCGAGGAGGGGGTCCACGCCAAGATCTCGGCCGCCCTCCGGGCGGGCAAGGTCGTGGGCGGGCACTACGCCTCCCCGGACCTGGGGCGGGCATTCCACGCCTACGCCGCCGGGGGACCGGCCGACTGCCACGAGGGGACGCGGCCCGAGGATGCCGTGGCGCGGGTCCGTCAAGGAATGCGCGCTATCCTCCGCCAGGGTACGGCCTGGCAAGACCTCCTCGCCGGCGTCCGCGGGGCGCGCGAAGCCAGGATCGACCTCCGCCATGTCCTCCTCTGCACCGACGATCGCCATGCGGAGACGATCCTCACCCAGGGCCACATGGACGACGTGGTGCGCCTGGCGATCGAAGCGGGAATCCCCCCGGTGGTGGCGGTCCAGATGGCCACGGTGAACACGGCCGAGCACTTCGGGGTGGCGCGGGATGTGGGCTCGCTCGCACCCGGGCGTTGGGCGGACATCCTCCTCGTGCCCGACCTCGCTCGGTTCTCCGCCGATGTGGTGATCGTGGGGGGGGAAGTCGTGTGCGAGGGAGGAAAGGTCGTCCGGCCCTTCCTCCCTCCCTCTCCCCCCCCGTGGGCGACGGACACGGTGCGGC
>DSBZ01000080.1 GCA_011057175.1 Candidatus Acetothermia bacterium | reverse complement strand
GGGAGCCCGATCGCCATCTCCGGGCAGACGGTGAGGAACTTCACCTCCCCGGCCAGGGCCTGGACGTGGGGGGCGGAGATCACGCTCCCGTCGTAGCGGCAGTGCTCAAACCCCAGGCACCGGCTGGCCACCAGCCGTGGCCGGGGGAAGTCCCCTACCCGAGCTCGACCCGCTTCTCCGACTCCCACAGCCCATGGATGTTGCAGTACGCCAGGGCGTGCAAGCTACCCGGCTTGTTCGTCCTGAACGCGAACGTGACCTCGTGGTGCGTGTACACCGGGCCCTGGTTCGGGCCGGACACCGCCTCCCCGTGGGCGCCCATCTCGAACCGCCCGAGGTCGTAGATGAACTTGTCCCCGTCGGGGGCGAAGTAGGCCCCGATCCACCGGATGTGGTGCTCGGTGGTGTTGGGGTGGGCGGTGGTCTTGCCGAGGCTCACCTTGACCGTCACCCACTCGTCGGCCTTGACCCGGTCCGGGCACTCGATCACCGGGACGTGCTTCTCCGCCTTCCAATCGGCGGTCTGGATCTTCGTGGCAATGCCCATTCGTACCTCCTTCAGTCCTTCTCCGCGACGCGCCGGCCGAGCTCGCGGTCGGCCATCACCAGCCCCCGGCCCTCGCTCCCCACCCTCTCCAGGAGCTGGACGGCCTTCAGCGTGTGGTCCTCCTCCTCCACCTGCTCGGAGACGAACCACTGGAGCATCGCCGCCGCGGCGTGGTCGTTCTCCTTCTGGGCCAGCTCGACGAGGCCGTGGATGCACGCTGTGATGTGTTGCTCGTGCTTGTAGGCGGCGTGGAACGCGGCGAGGGGGGAGGCCCACTTCGCCTCCGGTTCAGCGAGGGCGTGGAGCTTGACCCGTCCCCCCCGTTCGACGACGTGGTCGAACAGGCGCATCGCGTGCTCCAGTTCCTCGGCGGCTTGGACCCTCATCCAACCGGCCATCCCGTCCCATCCCTCGGCGGCGAAGTGCCCGGCCATCGCGAGGTACAGGTACGCCGAGCCGAGTTCTTCCCGGATCTGTTCGTTGAGCGCTCCTTCCATCTTCTTCCCGATCATGCCCTCTCCTCGAGCTTCCGGTGGCAGAACCACCAGTCGTAGCACTCCACCCCGCTGGCCTTGGCCTCGGCGAGGCGCTTGCGCGCCCCGTCCTCCGTGTCCGGGGGCGGGACGATCCCGTGGTCGCCGATCAGGCTGTTGTGCGGCCAGTCCGCAGGGAGGGCGACCTCCTCCTTCACCGCGGTCTGGAACGCCCGAAGGAGCCGTACGATCTCGTCCATGTTCCGCCCGATGTTCATCGGGTAGTACACGATCGCGCGGACGATCCCCTGCGGGCAGATGAGGAACACGGCTCGGACCGCTGCCGCCTCGGAGGCGCCGGGGTGGATCATCCCGTAGAGCTCGGCGATCTTCCCCGTGGTGTCGGCGATGATGGGGAACGGGACCTCCACCCCGAGTTTGTCCTTGATCCACTCCACCCACTTGATGTGGGAGTAGACATGGTCCACGGAGAGCCCGAGGAGCTCCGCTCCCATCTTCTGGAACTCCGGGTAGCGCTGGGCGAACGCCACGAACTCCGTGGTACACACGGGCGTGAAGTCCGCGGGGTGGGAAAAGAGGACGACCCATTTGCTTTGGTAGTCCTGGGGGAACTCGATCTTCCCCCGCGTCGTCTGGGCGACGAACGCCGGGGCAGGGTCACCGATCAATGGCATACGCTTCTCCACTTGAACCTCCTTCAGAACGACTTGAACTTTGCTCGGGGGGCCTGGCAGATCGGGCACCGCTCCGGGGCCTCCCCCTCCACGGTGTAGCCGCACACGGTGCAGATCTGGATCTTCCCGACCGCGATGTCCTTTTCGGCGAGGGCGCTCTCCCGCGCGTTCGCGTACATCGCGGCGTGGACCTTCTCCGCCTCCAGGGCGTAGTGGGTGGAGCGTATGGCCCCCTTCTCCCCCTGGAGCTCGGCCACCGCGTGGTAGGCGGGGTACATCTCGTCCACCTCGAACGTCTCCCCGGCGATGGCCTCGGCGAGGTTGTCGGGGCTCGTCCGCACCAGCCCCAGCTACCGGAGGTGGTTGGTCGCATGGACCTGCTCGGCGTAGGCGATCGCCCGGAACAGCCGCGCGAGGTTCGGCCGCTTCTCCTCCTCCGCCACCTCGGCGAAGATCAGGTACCGCATGTGGGCCTGGGACTCGCCGGCGAAGGCGTCCTTGAGGTTCGCTTCCGTCATCTTCCGCATCTTCCGCTCCTTTCTCCGTCCGTTGGCCTGAGATTACCTGAGGAACTTCGATACAAACGGCGAGGTCTCCCCACGGCGTAGGAAGTGCCCCGACGGCCCCTCGCCGAGGAACTCCGAGAACCACGACTCGTGCTCGATCTCCTCGTTGAGGATCGCGAGTGCCAGGTCGTAGGTCCGGTGGTCCTTGCCGGCGGTGAGGTTGCAGATGTGGGTGTACCCCCGCACCGCGCACCGCTCCGCCTCCACCAGCACCTGGAGCATGGCCTGGATGTCCCGGGGGTCGCGGGGAAGGCTCGCCGGGGGGCAGGCCGAGGTGTCGTGGAACTCCTTCATCCCATCGGGGAGCTTGCCCCCGAGCTCGTAGATGCGGGGGACGAGGGCCTCGAAGTGGTTGCGGTCCTCGATCCGGGCGACCTCGGCGATCTCCTTGAGGCCCTCTCCCTCCAGGCCGATCAGGTTCACGCGGAGGATCGTGTAGTAGTACGTCGTGAGTTCCGCCGCCGCGTTCTTCACGAGGAGTTCGCAGGAGTTGGTCGACGTTCACTCCCGCCCGTTCCACCATTTCCCTAGCTACCTTGGCCATCGCCTTCCTCCTTTGTATCCGAGCAGGATGAGCAGACCCCGAAGAACGTGATCTCGTGCCCGGAGACCCGGAACCCCGCCTGGGGGGGGAGGAGGTCGAGGTGGTCCTGGTACGGGATCACCGCATCGTAGACCCGGTTGCACCTCCTGCACACGAGGTGGTAGTGGGGCTTGCGAACGGGATCGAACCGATCGGGCCCCAGCCCATGGACCTCGCGCACGAAGCCTTCCTCAGCCAGCACCCTCAGGGCGCGG
>DSBZ01000119.1 GCA_011057175.1 Candidatus Acetothermia bacterium | reverse complement strand
GGCGAGCCCCGACGATCTCATCTGGGCCACCACCGCCCCCGGGTGGGCGAAGTGGTACTGGGCCCCGATGGGGGTCGGCCTCACCACCGGGTGCACCCAGCTCATGTACCACGGCCGGTTCGATGCCGAGCGGTACCTGGACCTCCTCGCCCGCTACCCAGTGACGAAGCTCTGCGCCACCCCGACCGAGTACCGGTTCCTGATCCAGCTCCCGGACCTCGGGAAGCGGAAGGTGGCCCTGCGGGACGCGGTGTCCGCAGGCGAGCCCCTCAATGCCGAGGCGATCGAGGCGTTCCGCGGTGCGTTCGGGATCACGATCCGCGACGGCTACGGCCAGACGGAGTCCGTGTGCTTGGCCTGCAACCCTCCGGGGCTGCCGGTCAAGCCGGGCTCGATGGGCCTCCCCACCCCGGGCCCCAACGCGACACCCATCGACGAGAACGGTGAGCCCGTGAAACCAGGGGAGGTCGGGGAGATCGCCGTGCCGGTGGGGAACCCCGCCATCTTCGACGGCTACTGGAAGGACCCCGAGCTCACGGCCCAGGTCCTGTCCGGCAGGTGGTACCGTACCGGGGACCTGGTGCGGGTGGACGAGGACGAGTACTTCTTCTTCGAGGGCCGGGCCGACGACGTGATCAAGGCCTCGGGGTACCGGATCGGGCCGTTCGAGGTCGAGGACGCCCTCGTCTCCCACCCCGCGGTGGTCGAGGCGGCGGTCATCGGCGTGAACCACCCCGTGCGGGGCCAGATCGTGAAGGCGTTCGTCGTCCTCGCCAAGGGACACCAGCCGTCCGAGGCCCTCGTCGCCGAGCTTCAAGACCACGTGAAGGAGGTCACCGCGCCCTACAAGTACCCGCGGGAGATCGAGTTCGTGACGGAGCTTCCCAAGACGGCGAGCGGGAAGATCAAGCGCGCTGAGCTACGGAGGCGGGAGCAGGAGAAGGCGGGGGGCACGGGCTAGCGATGGACGCGGCGAACCTTGTCGCGGCGGCGGTGGAGGCGAGGGAGCGGGCCTATGCCCCCTACTCCGGGTTCAGGGTGGGAGCGGCCCTCCTCTCCAAGGGGGGGCGCGTGTTCACGGGGTGCAACGTGGAGAACGCGTCCTATGGGCTCACGGTGTGCGCGGAGCGGGTGGCCCTGTTCAGGGCCGTGTCCGAGGGGGTGCGGGAGTTCGAGGCGATCGCCGTCGCGTGTGGGGACTCCCCCTGTTCGCCCTGTGGAGCCTGTCGCCAAGCCCTGTACGAGTTCGCACCGGACCTCACGGTGATCCTGGCCGATGGCGAGGGGAGGAGGTGGGAGGTTGTGTCCCTGTCCGACCTCCTCCCCCAGGGGTTCGGGCCCGCGGATCTCGAGCGCTGATCGCCCCCGCCCCGCGGGGCTCTCTCATCTATCCCCCGAACGTCGCGAGCTCGTCCGGGCCGAGCTCGGTGAGGCCCTGTTCACCGATCCGGACCCAGGCCGACCCCAGCTTGAACACGACCTTCTCCCCGAGGGCGAGGATCGGGGCGATCTCCGGGAACCGGTCGAGGAGGGCAAAGTAGGCGTCGCTCAGGTAGACGAGGTCCACGGTGGGAGTCCCCTCCTCGTACGTGCTCTCCTGCCACACCCCGTCCAGGAACAGGAACACCCGGCCGGAAACCTCGCGCACGTAGTCCGCGCTCTGCAGAGTCTTGGCCTCGGTCAGGGACTTCGTGGCTTGGGCTGCTCCCACCGCCGAGGGCCCCCAGTACGCGAAGGGCGGCGGCGCGGTGGTCGTGTGGACCTCCTCCCGCACCAGGAACGAGGTGTAGGGGGTGGCAATCCCGTACTCCGTGCCCAAGGCGATGATGAGGTTCTTCAGCTCTTCGGTCTCGCCTTCGAACCGGATGATGTTGAGGAGGTGCCCGATCTTCCGCGCCGCCCAAAGCCGGGGGAGGAACGCCGCACCAGAAGACTCCTCGGGGAACACCACGTCGAACGGAAGCTGAACGGTCTCGCTTCCCCGGACTAGGACGATGGTGGCCTTACCGCTTCCCGTGTACCGGCCGAAGAGGGCGATCTGGGAGCCGTAGAAGAGGTCGGGGAGCTGCATGGGGTAGACGTCGAAGACCGCGACCCCCTCGACCGCGATCCGGAGGTCGGCCAGGGCGGGCGCGGTTCGCCGCCGTCACCTCCCGCACGATGGCGTCCGTCTCCGTCTCCCCCGCGGTGGGAAGGCCGTCGGTGAGGAAGAGGACGTACTGGGGACGGTCCGCCGGCGTGAGCCACTCCATGGCCTTGAGGAGGGCCTCGTGGATGTTGGTCATCCCCCGGGCCTCGAGGGCCGCCGCGTCTCCCCTGGGGCGATGGGGAACACCCGCGCCCGGAACGCCTGGTCCACCCTCGTCGTCGCCACGCCGTCCTGGATCGTCACCGTCACGCGGTGGTAGACGATCGTCAGCCAGCGCAGGGGGGGGAACCGGGATATCCGGCCGCGGGACCGGGATGATGATCCCGTCGGCGGCCCCGGGCACGATCCACACCAGAACGGCGAACAGTGTCGCCAGAGGCAGGAGACGCATCCGCATGCTCACCACCTCCTGATCACCCCAGCCTCTCCCCCCTGGGGGGAGGCTGGAGAGGGGGGCATCCGTGGTGCTGAAAGGATATCTGGGATGGCCTCTCGTCCCTCTGCTCGCTCTTCCCAGTGGCTATCCCACGCAACGTGCCGGGTTCGGGGGTAGGATCGAGGCCATGGGGTACGTGAAGTTCCTCGGGACGGCCGGGGCGCGGTTTGTCGTTGACCGCCAGCTCCGGTTCTCGGGCGGGACGTGGATCGAGCTCGGGGGGACGCAGCTCCTCCTCGACCCGGGGCCGGGGACCCTCCTCCGCGCCCGCAGGAGCCGGCCGCCCCTCGACCCGCTCAGGCTCGACGCGATCCTCCTCTCCCACAAGCACCTCGACCACTCGACCGACGTCAACGTGATGATCGAGGCGATGGCCGACGGGGGGTACAAGCGGCGCGGGGCGCTCTTTGCCCCCGCCGACGCCCTGGAAGGCGACGACCCGGTCGTCCTCCGCTACGTCCGGCCCTTCCTCGAGCGGATCGAGACCTGGCGGGCGGGGGAGGAGCACGTCGTGGGGG
>DSBZ01000149.1 GCA_011057175.1 Candidatus Acetothermia bacterium | reverse complement strand
AGTGCAGACAGGTCCCACAGAGAAAGATCGGCGCACTTGGCTGCTTCGAGCGAGCCGAGCTCTTGATCCCGGTGGAGGACGCGCGCCCCCCCGAGGGTGGCGAGCTCAAGCGCCTGGCGGGGGGTCATCGCCTCCGCCCCCCCCCTCACCCGGGCCAAGAGCATCGCCTGTCGCGCCTCGCGGATCATGTTCGAGGCATCGTTCGAGGCCGAGCCGTCCACGCCCAGCCCCACCGCCATCCCCGCCGTGAGGACCTCCGGGAGGGGAGCGATCCCCGACCCGAGGATCATGTTCGAGGTCGGGCAGTGGGCCATCCCCACCCCGGCCCGGGCGAGGCGGGTGATGTCGTCGGGGGTGAGGTGGACGAGGTGGGCGAGCCACACGTCGCTCGCGAGCCAGTCCACGCTTTCCAGGTAGTCCACCGGCCGCATCCCGAACTTCGAGAGGCAGAACTCCTCTTCGTCACGCGTCTCGGCGAGGTGGGTGTGGAGGAGGAGAGCATGCTTTCGAGCGAGTTTGGCCGTCTCCCGCATCAGCTCCTGCGTCACGGAGAACGGGGAGCAGGGGGCGAGGGCGATCCGCACCATCGCCCCGAATGAGGGATCGTGCCACTTCGCGATGAGGCGTTCGCTATCGGCAAGGATCTCCTCCTCCTCCTGGACCACGTCCGGCGGGGGGAGGCCGCCCTCGTCGCGGGAGAGGGACATCGAGCCGCGGGTAGGATGGAAGCGGATCCCCACCTCTCCCGCGGCCTCGATCTCGAGGTCGGTGAGCTTCCCCTTCCCGCGGGGGAAGAGGTAGAGGTGGTCGGTGGTCGTGGTGCAGCCGGAGAGGAGGAGCTCGAGGCACCCCACGATCGCTGAGGTGCGCACCGCTTCTTCGTCGATCCCCCGCCATTTCTCGTACAGGAAGAGGAGCCACTCGAATAGTCCCTTGTCCTGAGCCCCGGGCACGGCGCGGAAGAGGGTCTGGTAGAGGTGGTGGTGGGTGTTGACCATCCCTGGGATCATGACGCGGTCCCGGCCATCGATGACCTCGTCGAACGGGCCCGCCGGCGCGGGCCCCTCCCCCAGCGCCGTGATCCACTTCCCCTCGACGAGGAGCCATCCGCCGCGCAGCTCGCGGCGCTCCGGGTCGAAGGTCGCGATCGTGTTCACATCGCGAAATAGGATCCGGTTCACCGTCTCCTCCTCCCCCCGTGGTGGAGGCGGACCTCCGCGGGGTCGGACGTTATGTCCGACGTGCGCCTCTTCGTCGGGCCTCAGGCCCGACGCCACGGCTCCCGTCGCGCATCACAGCTTGAGATCAGCCTGGTGGCAGGTCTCGAGGAACGCGGTGAGGAGCTTGATCGCGGCTTCGATATCGTCCACATGGGCGGCCTCCACCGCGGAATGCACGTACCGGGTGGGAACGGACAGGGTCACCACGGCCGCCCCCTCCCGCGCGAGCTGGATCGCGCCCGCATCGGTTCCGCCCCGGGGGAGGATCTCCATCTGGTACGGGATCTTCCTCTTCTCAGCGAGGTCGACGAGGAACCGCACGAGGCCGGGGTGGGAGATCGAAGCGGAGTCCTTGAGCTTGATCGCCACGCCCTTGCCGAGCTTGGTGACCTGCTCGTGGGCGGACACCCCGGGCATGTCGCAGGCGAGGGTGACGTCGAGGGCGACGCCGATGTCGGGGGCGATCGCGAACGCGCTCGCCCGCGCCCCCCGCAGCCCGACTTCCTCCTGGACGGTCCCCACGAGGTAGACGTCGGCCTGGTGCCTCTTCAAGCGGCGCACCGCCTCGATCCCCACGTACACCCCGAGCCGGTCGTCGAGCGCCTTCCCCGACACGAGGTCCCCGACGCGGGCGAACGGCTGGACGAGGGTCACCGGATCCCCGACCCGCACCTTCCGGGCCGCCTTCCTACCGGGGAGCCCCACATCCACGAACAGGTCCTGGATCCGGATCTCCTTCTTCTTCTCCTCCTCGGTGAGGATGTGGATCGGCTTCGTCCCGACGAGGCCGGTGAGGGGGCCCCCCTGGGCATGGACGGTGACCCGGGAGGCGATGAGGGTGCGGGGGTCGAACCCGCCCACCGGCTCGATCCTGAGGAATCCCGTCTCCTCGTCCACGTGGGACACGAGGAACCCGATCTCGTCCATGTGCCCGGCCACGACCACCTTCGGCCCCTTGCCCTTCTTGTGGGCGATGAGGTTCCCGAGCTTGTCCACTTCCATCGTGTCCACGTGCCCCTTCAGGGCACCGCGGACGATCGCCCGCACTGCCTCTTCCCGGCCCGGGATCCCAGCCGCCTCGGACAGCTTGCGCAAAAGCTCCACCGTCTCCTCCTTCGCCCGAGGATGGTATAGGGAAGGCGGCGAGGGCACAACTACCGCCCCCTGCCTGGAAGCGCTAGAATGGAACGCGAGGAGCCCGAGATGATTCCGTTGCGCGATAGTCGACCGAGTGGGATCGTGCCCTACGTCACGATTGTCCTTATCGCCCTCAACGTGGTCTCCTTCCTCTACACGTTGGGCTACTCGGACCGCAGGCTCGTGTTCCTCGATCGCTGTGAGTGGGAGGAGACGTTTGGGCAGTCGGCGCCGGGGTTCGATCCCGTCATGTATCGGAGGTACGGACGGGGTTGCCACTACCCGATCACGGAGCGAGATCAGTTCGTGATCCGCTTCGGACTCATTCCGGCCGAGCTATGGTCGGGGATGGACCTCGCTCCCAAGGTGCCGTTCCCGATCTGGTTCACGATCCTCACCTCGATGTTCCTCCACGGGGGATGGCTCCATCTCCTCGGGAACATGCTCTACCTGTGGATCTTCGGGGACAACATCGAAGCCGCCCTCGGGCGGTGGAGGTTTCTCCTCTTCTACCTCCTCGCTGGTGCAGGGGGGGCCCTGCTTCAGGCGGCGGTGAGCCCCCGGTCGACGGTCCCGATAATCGGGGCCTCGGGGGCGATCGCGGGAGTGCTGGGTGCCTATCTCATCCTCTTCCCATGGGCTCGGGTGCTGACGGTGGTCCCCCTGTTCTTCTTCCTCCATTTCTTGGAGATCCCGGCGTTTATCCTGCTTGGATTCTGGTTCCTGATGCAGCTCTTCTCGGGTCTGGTCGACCT
>DSBZ01000172.1 GCA_011057175.1 Candidatus Acetothermia bacterium | reverse complement strand
GAAGGGCTCACCCTGCGTGGGGAAGGGGCCGCTGGGTTCATCGGCGCGGTCCCGGACGGTGGGCTCCGCGTGGCGTTCACCGCCCAGGCGGGACCGGAGATGGGCCTTCAAGCCGAGGCCTACGCCGTCGGACCCCGGCTTCCCAGCCCGCGCGCCGACCGGGCGGGGTTCACCCTGTCCGGGCAAGTTGCTGCCTCGCCCTGGGGCTTGCGGTTCACCACGCGCTGGGAACGGGACAACGTGTGGGCAGTTTCGTTCCTGCCCACCGTCGTCCGGTCCGAGCTCACCACCGGGGCCGACTGGACGGCCCGGGGGTGGCCGGTGGCCCTCTTTTCCACGGTGGCCCTGCGCCGGAGCCAAGGGTTCGGCCTCGGGCCGGGCCTGGACCGGAGGACTTTCCTGGTCGACCTTGCCGCCACCGTGGGGGATGCCCCGCTCCTCCTTCGCCTCACCGCCCGCTGGCGTTGGGAGGACGATCTGGTCCTGGGTAGCCGGGAGCGGGTCGAGGAATACGGGCAGTGGATCCACCTCACCTTGGGGAAGGCTCGGGCCACGCTCGCCCTCACCGAGACGGCCACCTACGGTGGGGGCACCGCCTCCACAACGGCGGTCGCGGTTCTGAACGTCCGCACCTCTCCTGGCGTTTCCGTGGAGTTCCGGTACAGCCGCGACGGCGGGGGGGCAGGGGTAGAGGTCCCGATCCAGGTGGGAGTCCTCTCCGCGACGGCCGGGGTGGACCTCCTGTGGGACCCCTCCGGGGCGGTCCGGTCGCTCCGGGGGGCCGTGGGGTTCGAGTACCCGTTCCGCGTGGCGCCACCGTTCCTCCCCGCCAAGGGGCAGATCGAGGGCGAGCTGTTCGTGGACGAGAACGGAAACGGCCGCCGGGACCCCGGAGAGGCCGGGGTGGCCGGGGCGGTCCTCGTGGCGGACGGGATCCAGGTCGCCAGCGGGAGCGACGGGCGGTTCCTGTTCCCGCCGCTCGCGCCCGGCTCCTACTCGCTCACCGTGGCCCGCCTCCCCCGGGGGGTGGCACCGCGGATCGAGCTTCCGCTGTCCGTGGACGTGCCCCTCGCTGGGCGGGCGGTGGTGATCGTTCCGTGCGTGCGCCTCGGGGAGATCCGGGGTCGGGTGTTCGACGACGCCGACCAGGATGGGATCGCAAGCGTGGGGGAGGCCGGCCTGGGCCGGGTCCGGGTCGTCTTGGGGCGGGACGGCCAGGAGCTCGAGGAGGCGTACACCGATCCCTCCGGGGCGTTTGCGTTCGTCGAGCTTCCCCCCGGGGAGTACCGGGTATGGGTGGACGTGGGCTCCCTTCCCGAGCGGTTCGAGCTCACCACCCCAGCGGTCCAGGAGCGGGCCGTCCCGGGTCCGGAGGAGCCGGTGGTCTTCGGCGTCTGGGAGCGGCCGCGCCCGGTGGTCGTGGTGTACCGGCCCCCGGTGGCGGACTTCACCTGGGATCCCCCCCTTCCCGGGGCAGGTGAGCCCGCGACGTTCGACGCCCGATCCTCGCTTGGGAACATCACGAGCTACGAGTGGGATTTCACGGGTGACGGGGAGGTCGACGCCGAGGGGGCGGTGGTGGTGTGGACGTTCCCCGAGCCCGGGCTGTACCTCGTGACCCTGGTCGTGACCGACGACGCCCAGCTCAGCGCGGAGGCCCAGCTTCTCGTCCAGGTCAGGCCCTGACCGGGCGTGGTCCGGATCGGGCCGCCCTGCGGCCCGACCGCGCTGTACACTGGGCGCAGCTCGTTCCGGGAGAGGAGGGCTGGCCCTGACGGCATCGAGCACGGGTGGACTGCGCCTGCCCCGCACGGCCCGGGGGCGGGAGACGATGGCTCGCCTCCTCCGCGGGGCGGAGGAGGTGTTCCGCGAGCGGGGGTACGAGGGAGCCAGCGTGTCCGCCATCTGCCGGCGGGTGGGGGCGGCCCAGGGCACGTTCTACCTCTACTTTGCGAGCAAGGAAGAGGTCTACGTTCGCCTCGTGGAGGAGCTCCAGAAGCGCCTCCTTGCTTGCCTCCGCGGCGCCCGCGTGGGAGCCGATCCCATCCGGCGGCTTCTCCGCGCGTACAGCGCGCTCCTTGACGGCGTGGTCGAGAACGCCGGGCTCGTGCAGGTGCTCCGGGAGGCGGAGTTTGTGGGCCCCGAGATCCCGATGCGGTTCTACGCCACGCTGTGCGCGGAGCTGACGCAGGTTGTGCAGGCGGGGGTCGCCGCTGGCTCCTTCCGCGACCTCGACCCGGAGGTCGTGGCGTACGGGATTCTCGGGGCGGTGCTGTTCCTCTCCCTGAGGTTCGTGATGTGGGGGGAGGGCGAGGTGCCGGCCGGTGCCCGGCGCGTGGGCGCTGACTTCATCCGCTCGGGCATCGCGGACCGCCGGGTTCCCCTCCCCCCCTGGTCCCCCCGGGGGGAGGTCCCCACGCAGGCGGGCCCCGGGGCGCCGGTGGCGCGGGATCTGGAGGGGGGAGAGGCCACCCGGCAGGCGCTCCTCCGCGCCGCGGAGCGGGCGTTCGGGCAGGCCGGGTTCCACAAGGCCACCGTCTCCACCATCACCTACCTCGCCGGGGTCGGGCAAGGGACGTTCTACCTCCATTTCCCGAGCAAGGTGGCGATCTTCAACGAGCTGGTCCGGGAGATCAGCCGGGAGTTCCGGCGCAGGCAGAGCTTGGCCGTGGCTCCCCAACCCGACCGGCGGCTGGCGGAGGTCGAGGGGCTGCGCTCCTTCTTCCAGTGGGTCCGGGATCACCCCGGTGCGTACCGGATCGTCCGGGAGGCCGAGTTCGTGGACGAGGGTGTGGGCAAGTGGTACTACACCCGACTGGCCCAAGGTTACGTGCGGGGCCTGTCGGAAGCCATGGACCGCGGGGAGATCCGGCGCTGCGATCCCGAAGCCCTGGCGTACGTTCTCCTCGGGGTCGCCCACCTCAGCGGCCAGCGGTGGGCGCTCTGGGAGGGGGCGCGCCGACCGCCGGAAGAGGTGCTCCGCTCCCTTGGGGAGTTCGTCCTGTGGGGGGTGGAGCCCTTGGGAAGACGGTGAGCCCCGATCTGCCTCCCCGCCGGGGGATGCCACAGTCCTTTCTCATCCGAAGATGAGCATGAAGGCGTGAGCGGTCAGGGTACTGTAGCCGCTGGAG
>DSBZ01000157.1 GCA_011057175.1 Candidatus Acetothermia bacterium | reverse complement strand
TCTCCGTTCAGGCGGGGGGGCAGGTCACGGCGGTCGATGCCTTCGGCGGGCGGTTCCTGATCGCTGCGGCGTGGGCGTTCGGTCGGCTCGATCGCGCCCCGTGGTGGGTTGAAGTCAACGCGAACCTCGCTTGGCCGGGGGGCGACCCCCAGGGGGAACTGCGGATGGGGCTCTCCGCGGAGAGGTGGTTCACCCTCTCCATCTCCGGTGCTGGGATGAGCCTCGAACTGGGGGCAGAGGACGCTTACTCCTCGGTTCAGACCTACCTCTCCCTCTTCCCAGCCCTTCAGACGGTCGCCGTTGGCTCCGAGGTGGCCGGGGTTCGCGTCCAGGGCCGGCTGGCGGTCCGCGCCAAGGGCGGGCGATCGGGAAGCCTCTCCCTCGCTGCCACCCAAGGCCCGTGGCAGGGGTCGGTGCTCTTGTCCCTCGCCGAATCGGGCCTGGAGAGGGTCACTGTCGAGGCGCGCTACACGCTCGGGGAGTAATCCCTCTCACCAGTCCGTTGGGAGATGGGAGGGGAGGGCAGCGGCGCCGAGGAGCCCCACGTCGTCCCCCAACCGGGTCAGCTCGAGCCTTGGCTCGACGCGGGCCATCTCCCGGGCGGCGGACAGGACCTCGGGGCCGAGGGTCGCCCACGACCCGGTGAGGCCCCCCCCAAGGACGATCCGTTCCGGCTCGAGGATCTCCCACAGGATCGCGATCCCTTGCCCCAGGGCGCGACAGGCGCTGGCCATGAGGCGGCGGGCCGCAGCGTCATGGGAGGCCCGCTCCACGAGCTGGCGGGCAGAAAGGGTCATCCCAAGCTCCTCGGCCGCACGGCGGGCTAGACTCGCTCCTCCCGCCAGAGCCTCCAGGCAGCCCCGCTTCCCGCACGCGCAGGGTGGCCCGCCGGGCTTCAGCACGATGTGCCCGATCTCCCCTGCCTGGCCGCTCGCTCCCCATACCACTCGCCCGCCGGACACGATCCCACCCCCGATGCCGGTGGACCAGGTGAGGTACACGAAGTCGCGCGCCCGGCATCCGTAGGCGAGCTCCCCGATCGCAGCGCAGGTGGCGTCGTTGGCGAGGTAGACCGGGCAGCCGAACGCACGGCCGAGGTCCTGCGTCACCTCGACCCCGTCCCATTGGGGGAGGTTGGGGCATCCGAGGATCCTTCCCGCCCGCATGTCCATGGGAGCGGGTGCCCCCACCCCGATCGTCGTCGGCTGGGACCACCCGGCCTCCACCAACACCTCCCGAATCGCTCCCTCCACCTCCTGGATCCCGCGGGTAGGGAACGCCCGCCGGGCGAGGATCTGGCCTTCCCCGACCGCCGCCACCCGGGTCTGGGTCCCCCCGATGTCCACACCGATCGCGTGCTCCACGGACCGATCTTACCGGGTAGCAGCGACCGGGGAACGAAGGGGTGCGGGGGGTATATAATGCGAGCGACCCGATGAGGAGGCGCAGTACAAGGCGGCGGAAGTGGATCGCGGGAGGGGTCCTCCTCCTCCCTGTGGCATTGGGGTTCATCCCGGGGCTCCCTCATCCGTGCATCGACTTCTTCTTGTGGTGGGTGCCCACCCCCCCCAGGGTCGAGGTGGTGGCCCCTGTCCCTGGGGCGCAACGCGTGCTCGTGATCGCTCCCCACCCCGACGACGAAGTGCTCGCCCTGGGCGGGACGATCGCTCAGCTCAGGGAGGGGGGACATCAGGTCTTGGTCGTGTTCCTGACGAACGGGGATGCCAACCAGGCCGCCAAGAAGCTGTTCACCCTGAACCCCCTCCGCCGGGCTGAGGACTACCGGGCCCTCGGGTACCGCCGCCAGAAGGAGGCGATGGCCGCGTTGCGGGTCCTCGGCGTGCCCAAGAACGCAGTGATCTTCCTCGGATACCCGGACCAGGGGCTGACTGCGCTCGCCACCAGGAACTGGCAGAGGGAGAACCCCTACACGAGCCCCTACACAAGGGCCAACTACCCGTTCTACAGCAACAGCTTCAACCGGAGTGCGTTGTACTGCGGGGAGGACCTCGTGGCCGATCTGGTCACGATCCTGCGCCGCTTCTCCCCCACGGTGATCTACTTCCCCCATCCTGAGGATGGCCACCCCGACCACCGGGCAGCGGTAGGGCTCGTCCTGGCGGCGCTGCTTACCGGGGAGGCGGAGGAGCAGCCTGAGCTCCGCCTGTACGTGGTCCATGCCCCGAGCTGGCCTGCGCCACGGCGCCTGGCCATGGAGCTGGCGCTGACGGTCCCCGCCGCCCTCGACCAGTGGGAGTGGTCGAGCCTCGAGCTGACCGAGGGGCTGATCGAACGGAAGCTCACGGCAATCCGAGCCTACAGCTCGCAGCGCATCACGAATGGGAGGTTCCTCGCCAGCTTCGTCCGTGTCAACGAGCTCTACGCGACGTCCACGGCCTCCACTCTTCCGATGGCACTGCCCGCTCCAGGCAGGTGATCACATAAGGGCGAGCGGGGCTCCTCTCCACGTGCTCGGCCACCACCCGCAACTCCGGCCGGTTGAGGAATGGGCGGTGGAACACGCGTGCTGCCGGCCACGGCCCGACAAGGACGATGTGCCCCCCTGGCCGGACCTTGGCGCACAGCCGCCGGGCGAGATCGGCGATCCGGGATCGTGACCCCAAGTAATACAGGATCTCGGAGCAGAACACGAGGTCGAACTCCCCCTCCGGCAGGGCGATGGTGATGTCCATCAGTCTGAACTCCACCGCGTCGTCGGGGCAGCGCGTCCGCGCCCTCTCCAGCGCGAGCGGGACGAAGTCCACCCCCACCACGTGCTTTCCCACCCCTTCGCGGGCCAGACGACAGGTGAACGCCCCCTCGCTACACCCGAGCTCGAGCACGCGGTCGTACGGCGGGGCTTGGACATCGGGCTGTCGGGGCAGGATCTGCATCTTGAGTTCGTATTTCCTTCGCTCGTACCGGCTCGTGTCGTAATCCCACGGATCAGGATCGCGGTACCGCCAGGCGAATGCCCTCTGCCGCCAGCGGGGGCGGATAAGCCCCCACCCGTACAACACCCCCACCTCGCACGCTCCGCGCACGACCCTCAGGGTGGAGCGCACGCTTTCCCCCAGCGCGCCCGAGTCGCCCCGCTTCATGGTCAGCAGCAGCCCCTCCCGCGACAGGTAGATGAGCCCCGCCCCCACGAGCAGGAGCTCGAGGCAGCGCACGGTGAGGGAG
>DSBZ01000142.1 GCA_011057175.1 Candidatus Acetothermia bacterium | reverse complement strand
TGCAGGGTCTGGGTCGTCTCGTTGTACCCGAACCACTCCGGGTACTTCTCCCGATCGTCCGGCACGGGCTTCACACACCGGGCCCTGCCCGGGGGGATCTTGCCGCGGGCGAAGCCTTTGGGGACGAACCGCTCCCCGTAAGTGTGGAGCCAGAGGAGTTTCGCCCCGAGGTCGCGAGCCTTCCAGAACAGCATTGGTCCTTTGGTCACAGGCACCCGCAGCTCGCGTTTCTCCAGCTCGTCGGCAAACCGCTCGGTGAACGCGGGCTGGGCGAGGATCCCGTACACGTAGGCCAGGAAGTCCTCCGGCGCCACCTCCTGGCCGTAGGTCCGAGCGAGGAGATCGAGGAGCCCGGGGAGTATGTTCGCTTCGCCGTACTTGGAGTCGCGGTAGAGTGGCACCACGTCCTTCCCCCCAAACGAACCACGAAAGTGGTGACGGTCAGGGAGGGCGGCGCAGGCCGTTAGCGCCGGTCCAGTTCCGAGCGTGGTTGTCAGGAGGCTGCTCATGTAGATCTGCTTGTCGCCGTGGGCAGCCCAAAGAGGTGGCCCAGGTCTGTCGAGAAGCCGTGCATCCGCAAGTACGTACTGACGGTCCAGGGAGCGAAACGCGTACCGCACAATGCAGGGTAGTGGAGCGTCGGATGGGAGGTCCGCAACGGGGACAACCTGGTCGGTGCGAGGCGGTAGTTGCAGAGGGGCGCTCGTGACCTTCTGCCCCGTGGGCGAATTCTTGAATAGCGCCGCACGCTCTTTCTTCCCAGCTGTGCACAGGGCAAGCCAGCGGGCTTCCAGGACGCTGCGATTAGGCCCCACAACCCAGGTCCTGCCTGGCATTACACCGCTATGGTGCCAGGGGAAGAGATCCGTGAGGGAGGGCCATTTGAAGAACTCCCCGTGTCCGACGGGTCTGAACGGCGCCTGCCACTCCCTTGGGCACTCCTCCCACTTCAGCGATTCAAGCCCCTCGATTGCCGCCAGAGCTCGGAGCTTCTCCTCTCGGGTCCCCTCGATCCGGGCGTAGTGGACGGTGGCCGGCCTCCTCTTGGACGACCGGCCGTACCGCGCCGCGAGGGCGATGGCGACGGGGGTCTGGATCGCGAACACGTTCTCGCTCTTCCGCGTGCCCCGGCCCTCTCCCCCGAGGTCGAGGATCCAGATCTCGTCGCACAAGCGGCGCATGTGCTCCCGCATGCCGGAGAAGGCATCCCCGTCCAAGTAGCTCGCCGCGCTGATGAAGCTCACCACCCCCGGCCCGGCGGAGGTCTTCGCCTCGAACACCTTCCACAGGGCCCACCGCCAGAAGTAGACGTACAGGTTGTAGAGGTTCTTGATGTCAAGGCCGTGACCAGCTTCAATGGCCGGTCGGACGAAATCGGCCAGGATCGCGTCGGTCCCCTTGCCGTCATCTCCCCAGCGCACCCAACCGCCGGTGCGAGCCTTGTTCGATTCGTCGGCGGCCTCGTGGCGGTCGTAGGGGGGATTGCCGAGGCAGACGATCACCGGGACCCCGCTCTTCACCTGGAGGGCTTTGGCGTGCTGGTCGGCGATCGGCTTCAGGAAGAGCGGAAGCTGCAGCGGCTCGGCGCTCGGGCTCTCCAGGGTGTCGGTGAGGTAGATGTGGATCCCGCCTCGGGGGAGCCTCGCTCCCTTGTCTTGCAGGGCGCGGCTCACGCGGAGTTCGCACACCGCAAACGGCCCCACCATGATCTCGAACCCGTACAGGTTATCGGCGAGGGCGGTGGCGCGGGAGGGAACGGCCCCGCTCCCTTCCGTCTCCTCGATCCGCTTCAAGGCGTGTTCGATCACCCCGAGGAGGTACGTCCCCGTCCCTGCCGCCGGGTCGAGGGTGATGACGCTGGGATCCGCGAATCCCAGGCCCTTGCCGATCTTCTTGTTGTCGGTTAGCACCGCGCCCACAAGGCGGACCTGGGCCTGGACGACCTCCACCGGGGTGTAGTAGGCGCCCGCATCCTTGCGCAGCTTGGGATCGTAGGCGGCGAGGAACTGCTCGTAGAAGTGGAGCCACGGGTCCTCGGGGCCGGAAAGGGCGTCGGGAGGAACCGCGCCGATCACGCGGAGGAGCACGTCCAGCGATGCGGAGATCTCGGCCTGGGCATGGGGATCGGTCAGCACCTGGAGTGCACGGGAGAGCAGGCTGTGGTCGGCCGCGAGGGAAGTTTCGGCACTGCCAAGGGACAGGGACCCCGCTCCCAGCCTCCGCGCCAGAAGGAGGGCGAGGTGACCGTTTGCGCGTAGGCGTCGGCGAACTGGGCGTCGGAGGCATCCGGAAAGAGGAGCTTTCGCCAGTCCTTCGCAAGCTGGACGAGGGGCGACGTGGGGTCCTTGAGCGCATCGGCCACGTCCTGGCGGAGCATGCGGCAGTAGGCCGCGAGTTCATCCACAAACCGGTTGAGATCGAGCCGACCCTTGCGGTCGAACGGAAGCACGGGCTCCCAGGTGAGGAAGTCCCGAAGCAGGGCTTCAAGGGCACTCGCATGTTGGGGAGTGACAGCCTTGCGCCCCTCGGTCGCCACGTCGCCGGAGAGGCGGACGATGTCCCGAAGCCGCTCCCCGCGGCGGTACACGGCCCATTCGTTCCCATCAGTGTAGAGGAGGTTGGGGAGATCCTTGAACCGCTTCCACTGCTCGCGGTTATGTCCCGTGAACCGCTGGGGATCCGCGCCGAGGCCGGGGGCTTTGAGCTCCGCGTACCCGGCGAGGAGCTTGCGGAGGGAGATGGCGAAATCGGGCTTCCCCAGCCGGTCTGGTAAGGGAGCCTCGCCCTTACAGACGAGATCCCAGCCCAGCGCGTATCCCAGCGCGGTCATGAGGTTCTCGAACGGAGTGCGGAGCTGGTCCTCCGGTTCGCCCCCGGCCCGGGCGGCCATCTTCGCCGCCACCGCCTCGGCGAAGTCCCGCAACGGCTGAAGGAGCACGCTCTCGTCCCTCATCGCAGACGTGCTGAGGGTACCACGGATCGCCCCTCCCGGCACGTGGTCGCGCTTAGGGACAGAGGCCCCGCCGCTGCTCCCCTATTGGACGGCTATAGTGACGGAGAACGTCTGCTCAGGAGGCAGCGCCTCCCACGGGCGGCGGTAGGCGAAGGAGAGCTCTCCCTCTCCTGCTTCCGTCGCCTCGTAGCGGAAGAAGAACGTCCCTCCCCCGCCGAGGAGCGTGGAATCCGGCAGGTAGTCCAGGCCCTC
>DSBZ01000082.1 GCA_011057175.1 Candidatus Acetothermia bacterium | reverse complement strand
GTGGGATACAGGGAAGCGGCAATAGATGAAGGAGGTCCTGCCGATGAGACGACTGGGGATCGCGCTGGTGTGTGCCGCTGCGGTAGCCGTGCCCTCCGTGGCCCAACTGAGCGGAAGCTGGGAAGCAAGCCTCCTCATCCTTCCCTCCCCCCCTGGGGTGGCTCTGGAGGCGTGCGTCCTCACCTTGGCCTATGGGGTGGCTGCGGGGTGGCAGATCACGAGCACATCGACCTTCGGAACCCTTGGCCTCACGGGCCAAGCGTTCGGAGTGAACGGTGAATTCGGTCCTCTAGCACTTACGGGAGGCATCGACTTCAATCCACAGGACATAGGCACGGTGATGGTGAGTTACCCCTTGGGTTGTACGCCGCAAACAGAATCCGTGACCCTCACTGCTCCTGCCTACAAGTCGGCTTGGTTCAAGGCCGAGCTCAACCTCTTTGGCGTAGGGGTGGCCTTCAAGCTCAACCACTGGGCCTACCCCTACACCTTGGATCCCACGGATCCCGATGACGTCGAGGATTACAGCTGGCCCTGCTGCCCCCCGCAGACGCAAAGTTACACCCTTCTCGCCCTCATCATCACCGCGCCCCCGGCGACCTCGATTGCGCGTTTCTCTGACTGTTGCACGGGGCTTGCGTTCACCGATGTGACCTTGACCCTCTCGGGGGCATCGCTCTGCTGCGGGATCACCCATAACATCGAGGTCTACTTCACCAAGGCGGGATTCGGCTACCTGTCGTTCACGATCGACCTGCCCCTCTGTTGCGGGATTTCCATCGAAGCTTCGACCACCTACACCGTTGCCCAGAAAACGCTCGCCGTGAAGCCCAAGTGGAACGGCCTGGGTCAAGCTTGCTTCGAGGTCTACGGCGACGTCCTGTGGGACGACGCGATCACCGGGTTTGCGATCTACGGATACAAGCTACGCTGTGACTTCAGCTCCTGCTCCTACGCCGAGTTCTTGACGGCCCTCGATGTGGCCAAGATCGAGGAGATCCTCGATGAGGAAGATCTCTTCCAGGATAGCGAGTTCGAGTACGTGAAGCTGGGTTTATGTGGGCCTGGGTGCTGCGGTGGCATGTATACGCTCACCGTGGCAGTGTACTTCCAGCCCGCAGGGACCTTGTTCGGGTTCACAAGGATCGGTGTCGACCTGGGGGTGCCCCTCCTTGCCAACTTCAAGCTGACCCTCTCCTTCGGCGTCACCGCCACGGGAGGGCCCACCACGCTTTCCGTGGGTTGGGTCCTCACCTTCTGATCGTAGGGTTCCCGTTCGTGCAGGGCCCCGGGTCTCCGGGGCCCTCTCTTGTCCACAGGAGGGGGAGGTGTATGATGTTAACTTAGGCAGAAGACCTCGACCTCAGAACAGGAGGGCGTCGTGCGACTGGCGGTGGCAGCATTCCTCGTCCTGGCCCTCGTTCCGAGCGGGTGGGCTCAGCTCGCGATCTCGGGCGCCTGGGAGCCGACCCTTCAACTCCTCCCCGTGTTGGGGCTTCAGCGGACCGACCTCACCCTCACCGCCACCATCGCCCACCTCACGGCGAAGAGCGAGTCCACGTTCCGTCAAGACGGTCTGCGTTACCAAAGCTTGTACCTGGCGGGGAGGCTCGGGGAATGCGACCTGGAGGGGAAGATCTACTTCCATGCTCGTGAAGCCCGCTACCGACGGGCGTGGGCCAACCTGGAGACGGCGGTCAGCGATGGGGTCCTCCACATCAGTGCCCGTCACTGGAGCTCGTCGGGGGAGTACACCTCCTCCGATAAGGACAAGTTCGGGGCCTGGCCGTGCGCGAACGCGATCCCGTGGCACGAGGCGTGGCAGCACATCGGCCGCACGCTCTATATCGAGGGGCCGGTCGTTGGGTATGACTGGTCGGGCCCCCTCAAGCTGTACCTGGGACGGTCTCCTCCCGATCCGGAGCGGTTCGAAGTCTACATCTCTGCCTCAAACGTCCTCAAGTTCGAGGAGGCCTTCGGCCCCCGGTTCTGGGAGGGCCTCGTCGGGAAGATCGTCTGCGTGCGGGGGACGATCAAGGACGCTCGCTACACGGCCCCTCCCGCCCATTCCGTTCCCCAGGTCGCTCTCTCCAGCGCCTCCGACCTCGCGGTAGGTTCTTGTTGCGGGCTGCGACCGGCCATGACCTGTCCCGGCCCGATCGTCCTCTGGTACAAGGCCCTCGATCGCGTGGGAGAGACCGTGTTCGTGCAGGGACCGGTGGTCAGTGTGACCTTGGCCACCGGCTACCGTCGCCTCCGCCTCGGGGGAGGGGCGACGGTTCCCAACCGGCTGGAGGTGTACATCCCCGAGGAGTACGTCCCCCTCTTTCAGACCCGGTTCGGGGACGCCTTTCCCGGGAACACGCGCAACAGGACCGTGTGCGTGCGCGGTCTCGTGGGGACGGGGCTGCCCGCACCGGACGGGGTGGCCCGGATCGTCCTCATCGACCCCGAAGATCTCCGGATCGAGCCCTGCTGTGAGGCGGCGCTTCACGCGGGAGGCCTCTTCATCGGGCGTATCCGGCTCGCGTGGAGCCCGTGGACGTTCACGGTGGACCTCTCCGATTGCGGAACAGGCCTTGGCTTCCTCCAGGCCACGGCCGCGCTCAAGGGCTATCCCCTCTGCTGTGGGCTTCGGCTCGATCTTGCGCTCACGTTCTCCAAGTGCCGTGCACTGGACGCGCTCGACCTCACGCTTGGCGGGCTTTCCTTGGGTTGCTGCGGCCTCACCGCCGAGGTCGGGATCGCGGTCGCGCGTGATGCCAAGGTCGTGACGGTCACGCCCCGCTGGCCCAGGATCTCGGGGTGCTTCACCGTGTACGGAGACCTGGTCTGGACCGGGTCGAGCTTCGCCGGGATCTCGCTCTACGGGTGGGGGGTCTCCTGTGCGCTCAAGGGGGTGAAACTCCGGCTCGTCACCGCGCTCGACCCCGACGCGGTCGAAGACATGACCGATATCACGTTCTACGCTGACGAGTTCGAGTACCTCGGCGTTACGTACAGGGGGGGAGGGTGCAGCGGAGGGACCGTCGAGTCGAGCCTGGAGTTCTGGTGGGGAGCGAAGGGATCCCTGTTCGGGCTCCAGCGCGTACGGCTGAAGCTCACGGTCCCCCTCGGGGGAGGGATCGAGTTCAAGGCGAATGGACAGTGGAATTTCGCCAAGGCGGATCCCGTGCAGTGGTTCGACGTGGGGCTGGAAATCCCGTTCTGAGG
>DSBZ01000098.1 GCA_011057175.1 Candidatus Acetothermia bacterium | reverse complement strand
GTGGCTCATCACCTTCCCCGGGCTCGCCATCGTCACTCTTTCCTTAGGGTTTGGCCTCGTCGGCGAGGGAGTCTCCGACCTCCTGAACCCGAAGCGCCGTCGGAAGAAGCTGGCTTGAGCTGGCCACGTCCCCGGGATGGACTATAATGCGCGGGAGGTGGCGGCGTGCACAAGGGGGTGAGAACGAGCCGGAAAGAGCGGTGTCGGTAGAGAACGTGGGGTTTGACCACAGGAACAGGAGGTGGGACTACAATGCGGAAGTTGATTGTTGCGGCTCTGGTGCTGGCAGCGGCGGTCACGGGATGGGCTGCCAGCGACATCCTGGTTCTGGGGACGATCGATCGGGCCACGAACTTCTCGTTTGCCAACTCCTACGACCACTTCACCTGGCACATCCTCCGCCACACGACGAAGGCGCTGGTGGGAATGGAGCCGGGGACGAGTGCCGTCGTGCCCTCGATCGCCGAGTCTTGGGAGGTCTCCGAGGACGGCCTCGTCTACACGTTCCACATCCGGCCAGGGATCGTGTTCTGGGACGGCCATCCGTGCGACGCGTACGCGGTGCAGTGGGCCCTGGAGCGCACGATCCGTCTCAACGGCCCCGAGGGCGGGGTGTTCCTCATCGCTGATGTGATCAAGGAGATCGATGCCCTGGATAGCCTGACGGTGCGGATCACCCTCAACTACCCGGACGCGACGTTCCTCATCCGGATGACGGACAACGTGATCCCGTCCCTCATCTACTCCCCGAAGTCCACGCCGGAGGATCGGTTTGCCGACGAGCGGTCGTATGCGGGGACCGGACCGTACCGGATCGTGGAGTACGTCCCGGACGCCCGGGTGGTGCTGGAGGCTGTGCCGAGCTATTTCGGACCTGAACCGAAGACGAAGCGGATCGTATGGGTCATCTACGCCAACGAGGCGGCGCTGCGGGCAGCGGTGGAGGCGGGCGACGTGGACCTCGCTTTCCGCACGTTCAACCCCGCGGACATCGTGGACCTTGAGGCGAAGGGAACCCTCCAGGTCGTGCGGGGACCGAGTGCCTCCATCCGGTACCTCCTGTTCAACGTGACCCAGCCCCCGGTGGACAACGCCCTCGTTCGGCAGGCAATTGCCTACGCAGTGGATCGCGACGCCATCTGCGCCCGGGTGTTCTCGGACTTGAACACCCCCATCTACACGATGGTGCCCGCGGGCTTGCCACCGGCAGGGGCGTCGATCCCCGTGTTCCCTGAGCGCGATCTCGCTCAAGCTCGAGCGCTCCTCGCTCAGGCGGGATACTCAAGCGCCAATCCCCTCCGGGTGAACCTCTGGTACACGCCAACCCACTATGGGACCACCGAGGCCGATGTGGCCGCGGTCCTCAAGCAGTCGATCGAGGAGGCGGGGCTCGTCCAGGTGACGATCCAGACCCTGGAGTGGGCAGCCTATGTCAAACAGATGTCCTCCGGGGGATTCGATATGTTCCTCCTCGGCTGGTACCCGGACTACCTCGAAGCCTCGAACTTCCTCGCTCCATGGACCACGGAATCGCCGGAGAGCTTGGGCACTTATTTCAACCGCCACCCTCGCTATCCGATCTACCGGGAGAAGATGGAGGAGGCGTTGAGCGCGGTCGTGGAAGCGGAGCGGGTCGCCCTGTACCAGGAGATCCAGCGCCTGTCAGCTGAAGACGTGCCCTGGATCCCGCTGTGGGCCAACAACCAGCAGGCCTACATGATCGCTCAGAGGAGCGTGAAGGGGATCGTCCTTGACCTGACGATGGAGCCTCATCTGGAGCTGCTGTACAAAGAGTAGGCGCTCCTCGCTCTGTGGGGGGCCGGTACCGAGCCGGCCCCTTTCTGTTGGGACGACCTTCCTTGGCCCAAGACGGGCAAACCCGTACACTCCCCGCTGAGGTGAACGCATGTGAACCTGATCGAAGATGTGTGGGCGCGGGAGATCCTGGACTCGCGGGGCAATCCGACCCTGGAGGTGGAGATCACGCTCGAGGACGGGACCGAGGCCCGCGCCGCGGTCCCCTCCGGAGCTTCCACCGGCACCTACGAGGCCGTCGAGCTCCGGGACGGCGACGATCGCTACCTGGGGAAGGGCGTCCAGGGCGCGGTGCGCAACGTGAACGAGGTGATCGGGCCTGAGGTCGTGGGGATGGACCCCCTGTGGCAGGAGGAGATCGACGCCCTCCTCATCGAGCGGGACGGGACGCCGAACAAATCCCACCTCGGGGCGAACGCGATCCTCGGGGTGTCGCTCGCCTGTGCCAAGGCGGCCGCCGCCTCCCTCGGCATCCCCCTTTGGAAGTACCTCGCCGGGCCCCGGGCCGGTCGGATGCCGATCCCGCACATGAACGTGATCAACGGGGGGGCCCACGCCGACAGCGGCCTCGCCATTCAGGAGTTCATGATCGTTCCCGTGGGCGCTCTCGCGTTCACGGAGGCCCTTCGGTACGGGGCCGAGGTGTTCCACACCTTGAGGAAGATCCTCCAGGGGAAAGGGCATGCGGTGGCGGTGGGCGACGAGGGCGGGTTCGCTCCTCGCCTCCCCTCGGACGAGGAGGCGTTGCGGCTCCTCGTCCAGGCGATCGCGGACGCTGGCTACGAGCCGGGGCGGGACGTGGCCCTCGCCCTCGACTGCGCGGCGAACGGGTTCTTCTCCTCGGAAAGGGGGATCTATCGCCTGGAAGGGGAGCGGACGGCAGCGGAACTCGTGGACCTCTACGAGGACTGGAGCGCCCGCTACCCGATCGTGTCCATCGAGGACGGGCTCGCCGAGGAGGACTGGGAGGGGTGGGCCCTCCTTACCCAGCGCCTGGGGGAGGAGGTGCAGCTCGTGGGCGACGACATCTTCGTCACGAACCCCGAGCGCCTCGCCCAAGGGATCGAGCGCAAGGTCGCGAACGCGATCCTCATCAAGCTCAATCAGATCGGGACGGTCACGGAGACCTTGGCGACGATGGACCGCGCCCTCGAGGCAGGGTATGGGCGCGTCATCTCCCATCGCTCTGGGGAGACGGAGGACACGGCGATCGCCGACTTCGCGGTCGGCACGGGCTGCGGGCAGATCAAGACGGGGTCCCTTTCTCGCTCGGAGCGGGTCGCCAAGTACAACGAGCTCCTCCGTATCGAGGACACCTATGCCCCACCCATGGCGACATGGCCGCGCTAGGAGGTACCTTCCCTTCGCCCTGGTCGTGGCGGTGATCGTGGGGGTGGGG
>DSBZ01000044.1 GCA_011057175.1 Candidatus Acetothermia bacterium | reverse complement strand
GTAAGCGTGGTTGGCCTGGCCCAGCCAGCGGATAACTTTCTCGCAGGCCGGGCAGCCGGGGGCCAGCACAAACCCCACGGCCCACCGGCCTTGGACGAGCTCCCCGATCCCGCTCGTCCCCCCGGCCAACGTGGGGAAAGCAACAGGGTAATCCTGAGCCCAACCCAAAACGGAGGAGAAGAGGAGCACCCCCGCTGCCAGGACCGTCGCTCTCATCTTGCTCCCCCTCCTCACCCTCGAGTTTCAATATAGCGGGGGGGGGGCGGTTGTCAAGGGCTTGGGCCCGGATGCGCCAGGGCGCGCTTCGCCGCTTGCACTACGGCACCCGGGGTGATCCCCCCAGACTTTGGGCTAGCCATGGCATGGTAGACAGGTAGACAGAAGGTACCCATGGCACGGCTGTTGCGGTTGGAGGATCTACCCGAAGAATAAAGGTCTGACCTCGGCCGCCACTGCTGGGGTGCGAACGGCCGGACCTTGCCCGCGGGCGAGCCCTTCACCCGCAGTGCGTACCCCGGTTCAGCTCCCGCCATTCCCCGGGTGCCGGCCCCCGCTGGTTACCCATTGGTTCAGCAACTCCAGGAGGTTGTCCGTTGCCGTTTCCTCAACCGGAGCATCCGGGGGGACCTCGAACAGTTCGCTTGGAACGTCAACGGGGAACTCAACTACTTCGAACTCAAGGACAGTTGCACCGGGCGACGGGGCCCGTTTCTTTTCCCCTCCATGCTCAAACTCGAAGAACCCGCCCCCTTGCTCAAACTTCCGCACTGCGAGATCGTCTTTGCCAATCCACCACTTGACTCTGCTCTCCCCAACCCCCAGGCCCTCAACCACCCATACCGCCTGCCCGTTCCATGAAGCCTCCGCCATGGAGACGTAGGTAACGGTGTCCGTCAGATCCAGTTTCAGTAGCTTCAGTTTGGCTTCATCAGGACGAACCCCTATCGGGCTCTTCCTTCTCGTCCACCTGCCATCAGGTGAAAGGACATGAACATAATTGGATGGCTCAGCCACAACTGAAACCCATTGGCCCCTCCCGTAGGAGGCCTCAAATCGCCATTGCGGGCTCCGGTACCAGGCTTCCACCCTCACCGGTCCTAGATCGGTAGACAGAGGCAAGATGTCACCGCCAATCTGAAACCTGATCCGGCAACTCACGACGAAATGCAAGGCCTTGCTCCGCCTTACTTGTTCGGCCACCGCGGTCATCAACTTCGCCACTTCGTCAACTCCCGCCATTTGTCCCCCTTATGATAGGGATATCATGAGGTAAGAAAGCTGCCTCCTCAAACAAGAGGGCCGAGGAGGCCGCTGTCCTCCACTTCTCAGAACCAGCAAGCCCTCCCGCAGATAGTCGCGCATGCACCTGCACATGCTGCTAAACAAGCGTTGTACACTGGCGGAAGCCTGGACCACCAGAAGCACTCTTGGACGCAGCTCTTGTAGCAGGCCTTCCAGCATGATTTGAAGCACTGCCAGTCCAGTCTAGCGAGTTCAGGCTCGTCAGCCGGGACCCAGCGGTCAACACATTCATCCCCGCTGTAAGGCCATTCGACGCTTCCGTCGCCCACGGCGCCCGCGGCGAGGCCGAGGACCCCGCCCGTGAGCGCCATCAGGATTGTCAAGACTGCAACCTTCTTGAGCATCGCAACCTCCTTTCTTATATGCACTCCCCCGCGCGTTCAGTTGCCCTTGGTCAGGGCGCCGCGCACGGCCGCCACCAGATCACTCCCTCTCATCGGTCCATCCCAAACCTAGGTTATCACCCCCTTTTCGTCGAGCAGGATGTAGCTCGGCATTCCCATCACTCTGTAGGTCCTCAGGACCTCCAGGTCCTGGACAAGAAGAACGAACCGTGGATAGCCGTCGGCGGCCTGGACAAACCCCGCGAGCCGACTCCGATCGGCCGGGGAAAGCCTGGGTTCCCCAACGAACGCTAACACGCCCACCGCCACGTCTCGCGAGATCTCGGCCAACGCCGGCAGCGCATCCCAGCACGGCGGGCAACCGGGGTTGAAGAACACAAGGAGGAGGGGCCGGGATAGGTCGGCGAGAACCACCGGTTCCCCGGACAGGCTCAGGGCAAGGATGTCTGGGGCGGGCGCCCCCAACAGGTCTCTGGAGGTCAACGGCCTGAATTCAAGGGAACGGGTGAGCTCCCGCATCACGTTCTCCTCGGTGAACGGCCAGTCCAGCCGTCCCACCGGGTTCCCCTCAACGAGGAGGATCAGGGTAGGGGCCCGGTTCACCCCGAACGTACTACCCAACGCACCGGCCCGGTCAATGAGAAGCTGAAGGCCCGGGGGAATTTCCTTCCCGAGTTCCGGATGAGAGCTGGAGCCGCGAGAGCGAACTGGATCTCGGGGAATCCTTCGCTTGCCCGGGAGAACCAGGTGAGGGCTTGGTCGCAAGCGGGGGAGCTCGGGACGACCACGAACAGGAGGGCCCACCACCCCCGGGCGAGCTCGGCGGAAGCGACCTGCGATCCCTGGATCGATCCTGCGAGCCCGGGAGGCGCAGGGACGAGCGCTACGGCCAGGAGAACCGCAACGAGCGCCCTCAGTCCTCTCTACAAAGCCAAGCCGATTATACGCCCCCCGCTGTCAAGTGAACCGGGATAGGGCAGGGGAGTAAACGGTGTCCAGCAGTGTGAGCGCTTTGTTTCCCAACCGAGGGGGATCTCTCGGTCCTACGGTTGCCGGGTCTGGTCTGGACTGACAGCGAGCTGGGCCCGCAGCTCGTCGCGGGTGGACACCCCGAAGTAGCGGAGGAGGGCCGGGGTTACGGTGAGGACCTTGGTCGGGCCTTGTTCTTGGGCCTCGACGAACCCCCGGGCGACGAGGTCCCCGATGTGGCCGTAGGCGCGCTGGCCGCGAAGTTTCACGACCTCGGACTGGAGGACCGGGGCCTGGTAGGCGATCACGGCCAGGGTGCGCAGCGTCGGCTCGGTGATGTCCCTATACGAGGCCCGCACGCGGATTCACTCGACAAGGCGCAGCCTTGACCCACAGTACATGCTTCCCTTGTTGTGCCTCCCATTTACCGAAATTCTTCCAGATACGCCGCTATAAGCCGCCGGGGTCACGGCCGGGGTCTACCATCGGATTTGTGCCCGGTGATGTAGCTGGTAGGATGGGGCGTGGCGGGGGTGTGGCTCTTGGGGTCGGCGGCCCCTTCGGGCGCCGCTCGGTCTGAAATGCCGCCCCCGCCCGCTTCTTTCATCCGGGGGAGTCCTCCGGGATGGTGCTGGTCCTCAG
>DSBZ01000060.1 GCA_011057175.1 Candidatus Acetothermia bacterium | reverse complement strand
GCGCCACCCCGTGAGGGGACTCCACCTGGATGACGAGGTCCACGAGCCCCATGTCGATCCCAAGCTCGAGGCGCGCCGTGGCCACGAGCGCGGGGAACTCTCCCCGTTTCAGCCTCTCCTCGAGCTCCCGTCGCCGCTCCCAGGACACGGACCCATGGTGGACCTGCGCGAGCTCGTTGACCTCGGCTGCGACCCGCTCAGCGGTGCGGCGGTTGTTGACGAACACGATCGTCGAGCGGTGGTTGAGGACGAGGTCGTGGATCCGGGCGTAGATCGAGGGCCAGATCGAACCCTCGGGGAGGTAGGCCATATCCGGCGTCGGGGCAACGACCCGCAGGTCGAGCTCCTTCCTCAGGCCAGCATCCACGATCCTCACCGCCCGCTCGCGGAACGCCCCCCCGTCCTCGCTGTACCCCCCGAGGAACCGCGCCACCTCCTCCAGCGGGCGGATCGTGGCCGAGAGCCCAATCCGTTGAAACGGGCGCGCGCCGAGCTCCTCTAACCGCTCCAGGAGCACGGAGAGGAACGTGCCCCGTTTGTTGTCCACCACGGCGTGGACCTCGTCCACGATCACCGTCCGGACGTCGCGGAGCGTCGCTCGGGCCCGGGGGGAGGTGAGGATGAGGTGGAGCGACTCCGGGGTCGTGATGAGGATGTGGGGCGGTCGGCGCACGAGGCGCTGCCGGTCAGCGGGCGGCGTGTCACCGGTGCGTACCCCGACCCGGATCTCGGGAAGGGCGATCCCGTGATCGTGAGCCGTGGCCCGGATGCCCGCCCGGGGCACCTGGAGGTTGTGCTCGATGTCGTAGCCGAGGGCTTTGAGGGGGGAGATGTACAGCGTGTGCACCGCTTCCGGCGCGGCGAGCTCGGTCAGGAGCCGGTCGATGGCAAACAGGAACGCGGCGAGGGTCTTCCCCGAACCGGTGGGAGCGAGGAGCAGCGTGTGGGCCCCTTCGGCGATGGCAGGCCAGGCGAAGGCCTGGGCCGGGGTCGGCTCCCCTAACTCGTTCCGAAACCAGCGCGCCACGGCCGGGCTGAACTGCGCAAGCGGATCAGGGAGCGCAGGCGTGGATTCCCTCATCACGTCGCCATTGCAGCGCCCAGCACTGGGCACAGCGGCATCGGGATTCCGCAGGCCACAGCCCGTCGGCAACGACCTCCCCGCGACCGGTAACCGGACCGGTGCCCGCTGATCGCGAGACTGCTTCGCTCCGGTCGGGGTGACCCCGGCGCCACGAACCCCGTCGGGAACGAGCCGCGACGCCACAGATCGCGGTGAGCCGGCGCTATCGCGCTGGTTTGCGCGGCTCGAGCCGTTGCGCTTGCCCGGAGGCGACGAGCTCCCGCCCCCGCTCGGCGAGCTTGTACTTCTGCACCTTCCCCGACGACGTCATCGGGAAGTCCTGGCCCACGATCACGTACCGCGGCACCTTGAACGCCGCGATCTGGCGAGCGCAGAAGTCCACAACCTCCTGCGGATCGAGGGCGTGACCGTCGCGGGGGATGATGAACGCCATCCCCACCTCCCCCATCACCGGATCGGGCACTCCGACCACGGACACGTTCTGCACGGCGGGGTGGGTGAACAGGACCTCCTCGATCTCCGCCGGGTAGACGTTGAACCCCCCTACGATGTACATGTCCTTCTTCCGGCCCACGATCCGCACGTACCCCTCTTCGTCGAGGGTCGCGAGGTCGCCGGAGTAGAGCCAACCCTCGTCGTCGATCACGAGGCGCGTCGCCTGGGGGTTCTTCCAGTACCCGAGCATCACGTTGTACCCACGGCATGCGAGCTCCCCTGTCTCCCCCGGCGCGACCTCGCGGTGCGCGTCGTCCACGATCCGGACCTCGATCCCAGGGAGGGCCTTCCCCACCGTTTCCACCCGTTTGTCGATCGGGTCGTCGAACCTCGTCATCGTGATCACGGGCGAGGCCTCGGTGAGCCCGTAGCAGATGCACACGTTGCACCCCAACTCCTCCATCGTCCCCCGCATCACCTCCACGGGGCAGGGGGCGCCGGCCATGATCCCCGTGCGGAGGCTCGAGACGTCGTAGGGCCGGCCGGCAGCGACTGCCTTGCGCTGCTCGTCGAGTTCGAGGACGAACATCGTTGGGACACCGTACAGGACGCTCACCTTGTGCTTCGCGATGAGCCGAAGGGCCTCGTCAGCCTTGAACACGGGCATGGGGACGACCCCCGCTCCCCACGTCACCGCGCCGAGGATCCCCATCACGCACCCGAAGCAGTGGAAGAAGGGGACGGCAAGGAGGAACACGTCCTCCTCCGAGACGCGCATCACCTCCGTGATCTGGCGAGCGTTCTCAGCCATGTTGACGTGGGAGAGCATCGCCCCCTTGGGGTGACCCGTGGTGCCGGAAGTGTAGAGGATGAAGACGCAGTCGTGGGCGTCCATCCCCTTCCCGCGGCGAACGACCTCGGCCTGCGCTGCCTCGTCCTCGCCCAGCTTGAGGACGTCGCCGTACGGGCGCAAGCCCGGCGCCTCCCCGCCCACGGTGATCACCTCCCGGAGGAGGGGGAGCCTCGACCGGACCTCGCCGAGCATCCCCGCGTAGTCGATCCCGAGGAACCCCTGGGCGAGGAACACCGCCTTCGCCTCGGCATTGGCGAGGATGTACTCCAGCTCGTGGGTCCTGTAGCGGGTGTTCATCGGAACGACCACCGCCCCGGCTTTGGCGATCGCGAAGTAGGCCGCGATCCACTCCGGGATGTTCGACATCCAGATCGCGACCTTGTCGCCGGGCGCGATCCCGAGCTTCACCAAGCCCGCCGCCAGGCGATCCACCTCCGCGGCGAGGTCGCGGTAGGGGATCATCCGTCCCTCGTAGAACACGGCGGGCCGATCGGGGAACCTCTGGGCGGTCTCGTCGAGCACTTGGGATAGCGTGCGCATCCGGTCTCCTCCTTGTTTTCGCTCCACCGAAGTGTAGAGGAGGGTTCGCCCGATCGCCACCCCTCCCCAGGGTCCGCTGCACGCGGATCCTCCCGCGAGACGGCAGACGGTCGCGGGCATCGGGGTCTGTCCCCGGCGGACGCTTGCTCCCGGGATGGTTCGCCGGCCGCTAGAGGAACGAAGCCAGGGTAGAGGCGAGCTCGCTCAAGGTGGGAACGGTTCGATGGGGCACGTGGAAGGGGGAGATCGGCTCTTGGCCCGCGTACGGGCCGACGAGGACCCGAATGGCCTTCATGCCCACGAGTCTGGCGGGAAAAATGTCGAAGTCCAGCCGGTCCCCCACCATCACCGCCTCCT
>DSBZ01000260.1 GCA_011057175.1 Candidatus Acetothermia bacterium | reverse complement strand
GCACGGGCACGAGCCGCCCCCCCTGTACCCCCGTGCGCAGGGCGGCCCACACCTCTTCCCGCGACGGCCTCTCATCGGCCAACACCTTCTCCAACAGGGCATCGTCGCATGTCGCCGCTTCCTCGACGAGTTCAGCGAGCAGCTCCTCAGCGCGGGCCTGGACCTCATCCGATACACTGAACTTCCCGGAGGTGGGGGAGCCGGTGAGCAGGTCCACCACCCCCAGCAGCGCGTCGCCTTCCCGCACCGCAAGCTGTAGCGGGACGAACTTGCCGTCGAGCGCCCCGCGGACCGCGCTCAACGCGGCCTCGGGATCGGCGAGGGGCTTGTCGAGCATGTTCACGAACACGAGCGCGGGGCGGCGGGCGGCGCGGAGGATCTCCCACGCTTGCTCCGTCACCACCTCCACCGGTTTCTCCGCGTTCACGACGAGCACGACGAGGTCGGCTGCCTCGACGCCCTTGTGGACCTCCTCGATGAACTCCCCCAGGCCAGGGGTCACGAGGAGGTCGATCCTCCTCCCCTGCCACGTGCACGAACCGACGGAGAGGTCGATGGACTGCTTGCGGTTCTTCTCCTCGGGGGTGCGGTCGAGGGCGATGTCTCCGGCCACCCCCGCCACCCGAAGCATGGCCTCGGCGAGCGCGGTCTTCCCCGAGCCGGAGTGGCCGACAAAGCATACGCTGTGGGCTTGTATCATCCCCATCACCTCAGAAGTTGCTCGACGACGCAGCGGCAGTATATCCTACCGGAGAGAAGACAGACAAAGGGGGGACGCATGGGGTTCCGACGCGGTCGGGCAAGCAAGGTTCGCGATCTGGTGGCCGAACACCTCGCCACCGTCGAGGAGGCGGTGGCGGCAATGGCCAGGGGCATCCAAGCCCACCTCGACGGCCGGCCGTGGGACGAGATCGAGGAGATCGCAGTGGAAACCCATCGCAAGGAAGCGCGGGCCGACGACGTACGGCGGACCGCGGAACGGGAGATAGTCCGCGGTGCTCTCCTCGCCGGCACGCGGCGGAGCCTCCTCGACATCGTGGAAGGGGTGGATGGCCTGGCCAACGCCGCGGAGGGAGCGATGTACTTCCTCTCCCTCCAGCGAATCGCGCTCCCCGACCTCCTTCATCCCCTCATCCGCGACGCGCTGGGGACGATCCAGGACCAGATAGGTGACGTGAAGGCCGCGGTGCTGGGCCTCCTCGACGGCGACCCGGCAGCGATCAAGCGCGCCGAGGAGGCGGAACGCAAGGAGAGCCGGGTGGACGAGCTCCAGCGGCGGGCCATCACCCGCCTGTTCGCAACCGATCTCCCGCTGGCGGAGAAGATCCTCGCCCGGGAGTTCCTGGAGAGGCTCACCGTGCTCTCCGACCGAGCGGAGGACGTGTCCGACCTCGTGGTGATGGCAGTCGCCGTGCGTCGCCCCTAGGGAGAGGGTGAACATCATGTACGGTCACTGTCCGCAGAGACAAGAGGCGCCCCCGAGAAAGAGGGCAACTGTTTGCGGGAAAGGGAGGAGGTGGCGATGGGGTGGATAAGGGACTACATCGGACGCCAGCAGCCTCTGATCAAGTTCAGGACACATGCCGTGGCGGTGGAGGAGGCGGCGGAGGAGCTGGGCCGACAGACACGGGCCTGGCTCAGGGGAGAGGCGGTGAACGCCGACCTCGTGAGCCAGAAGGAGCACGAGGCGGACCTCATCAAGCGAGAGATCCGCAACCAGCTGACGCGGAGGCGGCGGCTCCTCCTCCCCCGCTCCGCCCTGTACCAGCTCCTCTGGCATCAGGACCAGATCGCGGATCTATGTCAGGACGCAGCGCTCCTCATGTCGCTGCGCCGTCCCCCGCTGGGGATCGCGCTCGAGGAAGCGTACGGGGCGCTCGCGGAAGCGGTGAGCCGGATCGTGCACGCCTACGGGGTGACGATCGAGGACTTCGACGCCGCGATCATCGCCCACAACCTCCGCGAGGCGGCTGCCAAGATCTCCGAAGGCGTGGACCGCATCAACCAGTTTGAGCACGAATCGGATCTCGTGGAGCGGGAGATCGTGTCCACGATCTACGGGACGGAGGACCTGCCACCGTTCGATCGCTACCATCTCATCCAGCTCGTCCTCATGTTGGGGGGGATCGCGGATCAAGTGGAGAACGCGGCTGGCGGTCTCCGGGCGTTGGTGTCGGGGCCGTGACGTCCCGCCCGGCCGCGGGCTCGGTCCCCCCGCTCGGCGAGGCCGCGACTTCGAATCGAGATCCCGTCCGGAGACGCTCGCCCCCATCCTCTCCGAGGCCGAGGAAGTCCGGATCTACGACGGGGGCCTTCCCAAAAGCCCGAAGCCGCCCTGGAACTACGCCCTCCTCTTCAGCGCCGAGGGGCTGGTGAACGAATACGAAGGCGAGGCGTACTTCCTCCGGGAAGGCCGGGTCACCCCTGTGCCGGCCCTGACGGAGCTCGAGGAGCTGGAGCTGCCCCCGCTGGGGAAGCTGGAGGCGTTCGTGACGTCGGGGGGCCTGTCCACCATGCCGTGGACGTTCGCGCGAAAGCTCCGCGTCCTGGAGAACAAGACCCTCCGCTACCCCGGCCACGGGCAGCTCCTCCACGGCCTGCGGGCCCTGGGGCTCTTCGGCCGGGAGCCGATCCCCGTGGGGAGCGCCGCGCTCGTCCTCTCCCTCGCCGTGCAGGGGGGGATCCCTCCCGGGGCGACGCCCGTCGAGCGGGCCCTTTCCGGGGACCAGTTCCTCGCCGCCGCCCCGGCGCGGGGCTGGGAGGTCGAACGGTCCGTCGGCCCGCAAACCTAGTTCTCCTCCTCCTCGACCCCCGTTGTGCTGTTCCGCTGGGCTGGGTAGACTCGCCCCGATCTCGGGGATGGAGTCCCCCGTAAACCACCCCAGGGGCTGATGACTCCTGCCGCGATCGGGAGACGGCAGGGGTCCCGTGATCGCCCTGCCCGGTAGGGTCTTCTGCCTCCCGATCGCGCCCAAGGAGCCAGGCGTGGCAGAACGCCCTCGCCCTGTGTCCGAGCCACGGCTGGCAGTTCGCACGAAGCGCCGACGAAGGCGCCGTAGCCCAGCTGGGGGCCGCCATCCAACGCCCCTGGACCGCAGCGTGAGGCTGCCCTCATCCTCCACATGGCGCGGGTCAGGCTCTCCGTCCTCAACTGGGAGAGCTGGGACACGCGCTTCGAGGCGCGGGGGCCCGAGGGGGGAGCGTGGCGACGCGCAGCGCGATACGGCGAAGCGTCACCCGCAGCGAGCTCCGGCTGAACCTGCTCTGGAT
>DSBZ01000270.1 GCA_011057175.1 Candidatus Acetothermia bacterium | reverse complement strand
GCAATGGGCGGGGCGTACAGAATCGAACTCGACCGGGCCCAGGCGGTCCGATGGGCGCTCGACGAGGCGAGGCGGGGGGACGTCGTCCTCCTCGCCGGGAAGGGGCACGAGCGGTACCAGCTCGTGGCTGACGGAGCGATCCCCTGCTCCGATCTTGAGCTCGTGTCCGCTGCGTCAGGCCTCAGCTAGCGCCAGCAGCCGCGCGGCCACTTCCTCGGGGGATCCGACGCCGTCTATGGTCCGCAGGCGCGGGTCCGCGGGCCGCGCAACCCCTCGCCCCAGGGCGAGCCGCCGTGCGGCGACTTCGGGAGGGAAGACCCTCGCGAGCCTCCGCCTCCGCTCCGGTTCGGGGACCTCGATCCACACCACGAGGTCGAACAGGGACCGCTCGACATGGGGCGAGGCGGCGAGGAGCGCCCCTTCCACGAGGAGGATGTCCGTGCCGCGGGCGCGATGCGAGGCGATCGCTTCCCGCACCGCTTCGGCAACCACGGGATGGACGATCGCCTCGAGGTCGGCCTTCGCCGCGGGATCGGCGATGACGAGCTCACCGAGCTTCGGCCGGTCGATCGCGCCATCCGGGCCGACGATCACCTTCCCGAACCGAGCGACGAGCGGGGCGTGGGCCGGCCCGCCCGGGCGGTACGCCTCCCGGACGAGTCCGTCGCAATCGAGGTGAGCGAACCCCGGCCGCTTGGCGAGGAGGCGGGCGACGGTGGACTTCCCCGATCCGGCCGGCCCCGCGATCCCGATCACCTTCATCCCAAGCAGGGTAGCCGCCGTCGCTGCCTTTGCCAAGAGGAGTCCGGACCCTAGAATGAGCGCCATGAGCGAGGTGGTGCGGAGTTACTACGACCGTGAGGTGGAGCGGGAATGGGGGCGGCTGGAGCTCGTCACCACCCTGCACCTCGTCTCCCGCTACTTTCCCCGTCACGGCCACCTCGCCGACGTCGGCGGAGGGCCGGGGCGGTACGCGGTCGAGCTTCTCCGGCATGGGTACCGGGTGACCCTCGTCGACCTCTCCCCGCGGGCGGTGTCGTTCGCCGAGGGGAAGCTGGCCGAGCTCGGTCTGCAGCCGGAGGCGGTCCTGTGCGGTGACGCCCGCGATCTCGCCGCCCTCCCGAGCGCGGCGTTCGACGGCGCGCTCCTGATGGGCCCGCTCTACCACATCGTGGACGAGGACGGCCGGGCCCGAGCCATCTCTGAGCTGCGGCGGATCCTCAAGCCCGGGGCGCCGGCGGTGGTGGCGTTCCTCAACCCGTGGGGCATCCTCCACGCTGGGCGAGCTGCGGAAGGCGGGGTTCGAGGCCGTCCCCTACGCGGGAGCGGAGGGGTTCGCAGCGGGGATGCTCGCCGAGCTGGAGGAGATGGCGACCACCGATCCAAAGGCCTAGGGAACGTCCTGCGCCTGGCGGAGGAGACGTGCGAGCTCCCTCAGTACCGGGACGCGACGGAACACCTCCACGCCGTCGTCCGCAAGCCAACCCAGTTAGGCTAGGAGCCCGTGGGGGAACCCCTGGGTCCGCGGGCCTGCGGCACCGGGACCCGTCCTCGGTTCGCCGTTGGCCGTTGCTGGTTCAGACGCAGGGAACGGCCAGACTCCTGTGTGCCGCGAAGCGCGCCAATGCACCAAAGGAACACGCCTCTCTGTGCCAAGGTCTGTTCGGGGTGTGGGGAACAGATCGGGCAGAGATGTGGGTCGATCTCCGTTCAGCCGTTCTTCGCGTCCGCTGTGCCCGTTGGGGTGAAACCCTGAACCGGCCTGAGCCGTGAGACGGCTTTTGGTACCCGGCGCAGCGCTCTCACTCTTCTCAGGTAGCCCTGCCCGTGGTACGATTTGCGTGGAGGTGATCCACGGTGAAGGAGTTCTCGTTCATCCTAGGCAACAACCCGGGAGCCCTGGCCGAGATTTCCGAGGCGTTGGGGGCGGAGCACGTGAACCTGGAGGCGGTGGCGGGCGTGACCGTCCTCGACGAGGGCGTGATCGCGATCGTGACCGACAACCCCGACAAGACCCGCAAGGTCCTGCGCGCCAAGGACATCGAGTTCGGGGAGCGGGAAGCGCTGGTGATGGCCATGCCCCACCAGCCCGGGCAACTGGCCTCGATCCTTGCCCGGCTCGCTGACGAAGGGATAAACGTCCTCTCCTGCTACTGCACCGTGGAGAAGAACCAGATCGTATTCACCGTGGACAAGGTGGACCGCGCGAAGGCCATCTTCCGGATCCCGTGACGATGCGCCCCGCCGTGAGGGGCTAGCGGAGCGATCCGTGGCCATCGCTGCTGTTCGGGCGTATGGGGAGCTGAACGATTTTATCCCCATGGAGCTGCGCCAGACCTCGATCCGTTGTGCCTTTCAGGGGACGCCCGCGGTCAAGGACGTGATCGAGTCCCTCGGCATCCCCCACGTCGAGGTGGAGTTGATCCTCGTCAATGGGGAGTCGGTGGACCTCGCGGCGCGGCTCGCTCCTGGGGACCGGGTGGCGGTGTACCCGCGGTTCACCCGCCTCGACATCGCCCCCCTGCGGCGCGTGCAGCGGGGACCCCTCGCTCGAGTTGCGTTCGCCCTCGACGCGCATCTGGGGAAGCTGGCCCGGTTGTTGCGGCTCCTCGGGCTCGATGCGACCCATGCCGACGGCTGCGCAGACGAGGATCTCGTTGCCTCCGCCGTCCGCGCGGGGCGGATCGTCCTCACCCGCGACCGGGAGCTCCTCAAGCGCGGGGCGCTCACCCACGGCTACTGGGTCCGGTCCACCGATTCGGTCGAGCAAGCGCGGGAGGTCGTGCAGAGGTTCGGCCTCGCGGGCCGCGTGCAGCCGTTCACGCGCTGCCTGGGCTGTGGCGGCGTGCTTGCCCCGGTGAAGAAGGAGGAGGTGTTGGAGAGGATCCCCCCCCGCGTGGCCGCATGGCGGGACGACTACCGTCAGTGCACGGGGTGCGGGAAGCTCTACTGGGAGGGGACCCACCATCCCCGGCTCCGGGCGACGGTGCGCCGGATCCTGGAGGGCGCCGCGCTCAACGGGACAGGTTGAGGCGAAGGAGGGGGAACTCCGGATCGTCCCGCCGGACCTCGAACCCGTGGCGGATGGAGAACGCAACGGGACCGGATGGGTTCTCCGCGCTCTCTTTGCGGGCAAACGTCTCCACCGCGCTCAACCCGGGGCTACGTAGCTCGCGCAGGATGTCCTGGAGGAGGCTCCCCCAGCCGCGTCCGCGGTGGGCGCCCCACGGGAAGAACAGGCACGCCAGGAACACAGCGCCGTCGCTCACCGGCCCCGCTGGGT
>DSBZ01000212.1 GCA_011057175.1 Candidatus Acetothermia bacterium | reverse complement strand
GACCTGGACATGGCATGATACAGTGGGAAAGGCGTCTTGGAGGGGGGAGACGGTCACCCTGTTCGCCGCGGCGCGGGTGGGGATGGCTCCCCTCCTGTTGGATCGCCTCGCCGTGAGCGTCGAGTGGAGGATCACTCCTGATTGGTCGCTTTTTGGCGCGATCGAGCACGACTTCCGCACCGGCCAACTCGCGCAGATCGAAGGGAGCATCGTGCATTCGTTCCTGGGATGCCTTCGCGTCGGGCTCGCCGTGGGCAAGAGCGGGATTCGCTTCTCGCTCGACGTTCCGGCGTTCCCGCAGGCCAAAGTCCGTTTCGCTCCCCTCGACGAGGGGCTTCGCCTGGGGGAGTAGCTCTGCCCCGGCGCGACGTCCGTGGTTGCCCACCGGGTATAATGGACACCGATATGGCCAGGAAGGATCTCATCCCGGACTGGCTCACCGCTGCCCGAGGCCTGGCCGCCGTCGCCATCCTCGCCCTCACCCTCATCGGCCCAGCGGCGCTGCGGGCAGTGGCGTTCCTTCTCCTCCTGGGGTGGACGACGGACATGGTCGATGGCCGGTTGGCGCGGCGCTGGGACAAGGACCCGACCTGGATCGGGGAGCACGAGTTTCACATCGATATGTTGATGGTCCTCTCTTCGGCAGTGTTCCTGATCTTGACGGGCCTCGTTCCCCCTCTGCCCGCGGTGGGGTACCTGGTGGGAGGGACGGCGATCTCCCTTGGCGTCCTTCATTGGTCAGGGGAGTTCCTCCGCTTCAAGTCCGTGACGATGCTCCTTGCCTTCCCGTGGGTGTTCCTGCCGTTCGTGATCGCCCTGTGGCACGATCCGGTGGTTGCCTACGTGGGCTTGATGTGGGTCGCCGCGGCGCTGGTCACCGATTGGCGTCGGTTCACGGGCGTGGTGGGCGATTTCCTGTCCGGGGCCCGCGCCTTCTTCCGGCGGCCCTGAGCGATCTGTTGGGGACGTTCGGGATCTCGACGCAGTCCCACCGCCGGGAGGGCGGGGCAATCGCCCTCCGGAGCTGAACCTGGCGTGGGGGATGATCCGGAGGTTCACCCTGGATGGTTCTTGGGCGCGGCGGGGTGGGGAGCCGACGTTTTCCGCGTAGCCGGGCGCCGCGGGCCGTCAACGGAAGTCGCTACAGGAGCCGGGTGGGGGTGCGGCCGAGGTGGGCGTAGGCTCGGCCGGTAGCGAGGCGCCCCTGCGGCGTGCGGCGGAGGAAACCCAGGCTGATCAAGAACGGCTCGTAGAGGTCGGCGATCGTATCGGGATCTTCTCCCAACGCGGCGGCGAGTGTCTCCAGCCCCACCGGTCCTCCATCGAAGCGGTCGATGAGGACCTCCAGGATGCGGCGATCGAGGGCATCGAGTCCGAGCTCGTCGATCCCGAGCATGGCCAGGGTCTCCTGGGCGGCTTGGGTGGTGATGCGGTCCATTCCTTCCACCTGGGCCACGTCGCGGGCGCGCCGCAGGAGGCGGATCGCGATCCGCGGCGTTCCCCGCGCCCGCAGGGCCAGCTCCTGCGCCGCCTCCAGGTCCACTGCGCAGCCGATGCGGGGCGCGGCCCGGACGACGATCTCCGCCAGCTCTTCCGGGCCGTAGAAGTCGAACCGGAACACGACCTCGAACCGATCCCGGAGCGGGGTGGTGAGGAGGCCTTCCCGCGTCGTGGCGCCCACGAGGGTGAACGGAGCGAGGTCGAGGCGGATCGAGCGGGCGTGGGGCCCTTCCCCGACCACGATGTCGAGCTTGTAGTCCTCCATCGCGGGGTAGAGGACCTCCTCCACCGGCGCGCGCAGGCGGTGGATCTCGTCCACGAACAGGACGTCGCCCGGCGAGAGGTGGGTCAAGATCGCGGCGAGGTCCCCTGGCCGCTCGATCGCCGGCCCCGAGGAGACCTTGATCTCGCTCCCCATCTCCCGGGCGATGATGTGGGCGAGGGTCGTCTTCCCGAGCCCGGGCGGGGAGAGGAGGAGCACGTGGTCGAGGGGTTCTCCCCGGGCCTTGGCCGCTTGGATGTACACCTGCAAGCGTTCCCGGATCGAGGCCTGTCCCACGAATTCCGCCAAGGATTGCGGTCGCAGCGTGCGACCCGCTGGGTCGCCGTCCTGGCGCTCCGGCGCGGTGATGCGGTTGACCATCGGCGCATTGTAGTCGCGTTTCGGGCCCGATGGCAACGGAGTTGTCTGCGCGGGGCAACTTGCCTAGAATGGGTGCGATGCGCTGGGCATGGGTTGGACTGGTTTTGCTCATTGCCGCCCCAGCGGGGGGAGGGCTCCTCGGGCTGACGGCCCTCGACTGGTCCTGGGATGGGAAGTATACCCTGTACGTGGATGAAGGGGAGGTATGGGTGGGGCTCGCCCCAGAGGGGCGCGAGGCCCGGCCGGTGACGGATGGAGCGGCAACCGACTGGGCCCGGTTTGGGCCGGGGAATTGGCTCGTCTACGCCACCTTCACCGCGGCCGGGTATGCGGTATGGAGGGTGGACCTCGACGGGGAGGCGCGCTGCCTCTTCACCCAAGAAGATCTCAATTCAGTTGGGGATTCTCCCCCCCTGGAGCTCATCGCCCGTCCCACGGTCTCCCCCGACGGTGAGCGGATCGCGTTCGTGGCCCATGCCGATGGGGAGTGCGACCTCTACCTCTACGATCTCGGGTCGGGGGAGCTCCGGCGCCTCACGCACACCCCTGGTCCGGTGGATACCCCGGACTTCTCCCCGGATGGGCAGTCGCTGGTGTTCGTTGGCCTGTGGCAGATCGGACCTTCCTTGAGCTGGGACCTGTACATCCTCGATCTCGATGGAGATCGGATCGAGATGCTCACCGCTGATCCGTTCTTCGATTGGTGCCCTCGCTTCTCCCCCGATGGGGAGTGGATCGCGTTCGAATCCACTTCCCGCGGGCCATCCGACATCCACGTGATCCGCCGTGACGGCCGCGAACGGACCGCGTTCACGTACGACGAGTGGCGCGATGCCTTCCCGTGCTGGAGTCCGGACGGGGACGAGATCGGGTACGGCACGCTGCGTGCCCGGGGATGGCTCATCATCTCCAGCAAGACCTCCTGAGCGGATGCCGCGGGTCGTGACCGTGGGGCGGTTCGATGGTGTCCATCGCGGCCACCAGTTCCTTCTCGCTGAGGCCCGGCGCCTCGCGGGGGGCCTCCCCGTGGCTGCGTACACGTTCCCTCCCCGTGGTCCGTCGCTCCTCACCCTCGCTGCCAAGGAGCGCTTGTTGCGGGAGCATGCCGACGAGGTCGTGGTCGCGCGGTGGGAGGACATTCGGGGCCTGGGGGCGGAGGAGTTCGTGCG
>DSBZ01000184.1 GCA_011057175.1 Candidatus Acetothermia bacterium | reverse complement strand
CCATCCCGGAGGACTCCCCCGGATGAAAGAAGCGGGCGGGGGCGGCATTTCAGACCGAGCGGCGCCCGAAGGGGCCGCCGACCCCAAGAGCCACACCCCCGCCACGCCCCCATCCTACCAGCTACATCACCGGGCACAAATCCGATGGTAGACCCCTTTGCGCGATGGTAGACCCCCTTTGCGAACAGAAGTCAAAAGTAAAGACCTGACCCCCAAGGCCCAAGCAAGGCCCAAGGGTGGGGGACGAGTAGCTGGCCGTGCGCCGCTACTTCAGCCTGGGGTCGATGGGCGCTTGACGGGAGCTCCCCGCAGGAGCCCGAAGTCCCGGCCCTCGGGGTCCCGAAGGAGGTGATCGCCGTCTAGCTCGTCACTACCGACGAGGAACCCAATCTACACCACTTGACGGGACGTGACCCAGTCGTAACCACGAGGAGCAACGCTGCGGAAACAAGAGGCAAGAAGAACCGGACTGCTTTCTTACGAGGAAGATGAACGTTCATAGCACAACCTGGCTTGATTGTACGGACGAAACGGCATAAGCCACGGGGGCACTCGACGCCGCAGACGAGTCGACCAGACGATCGCGTCGGGGTTCACGCCAGCACCCCGCATCCCCGGAAGGGTATCCACCCCTCTCCATGCATCGGAACTTCATCTCCAACCTCCACGCTCCCGCACTTCCCGATCACTCCCCCGCCGAGCATGCGCCCCGGTCACGCCACGAGATGTCCGACCCCCCACAGGCACAGTGACTTCCTCTGGTACCGATCGAAGTTGACACCAACATAACCACACGGCTAAGGAGCCACAGTGGCAGAGGTGTGGCGGGAGCATGGAGGAGCAAGGCCGGCGCCCGCGATGAGCCTTCATCATCCTGCCACGGGTCTGTCTGTTATCATCCATGACCAGGCTTGACCTTCTCGCCAAGGCGGACCGGTGGCCTTGCCACGGGCTAGACTACAAGAGGGGGCAGGTGTGAAGACGATCCTCGTGGTGGATGACGACCCTTGGGTGCGGAAGCTCGTGCGGGGGTACCTCGAGCGGGCCGGGTTCGCGGTGACGGTCGCGGCGAGCGGCGAGGAAGCCCTCGTCGAGTTCACCGCCCACCCGCCGGACCTGGTCGTCCTCGATCTCATGCTCCCCGAGATGGACGGCCTGGAGGTGGCCCGCCGCATCCGGAGCTCCTCCGCGGTGCCGATCATCATGCTCACCGCCCGGTCGACCGAAGAGGACCGCGTGTTGGGGCTGGAACTGGGGGCGGACGACTACGTGGTGAAGCCGTTCAGCGCCCGTGAACTGGAGGCGCGGGTGCGCGCCGTGTTCCGGCGCGCGGAGAGCAGGCCAAGCGAGCGGAGGGTGGTGGAAGCGGCGGGGATCCGGATGGACGTCGAACGCCGGGAAGCCTGGGTTGACGGGAAGGCGGTGGAGCTGACGGCGCTCGAGTTCGACCTCCTCGCGTTCCTCGTCCAGCACCCCGGGCGCGCGTTCACGCGTCTAGAGCTGCTTGAGGCCGTGCGCGGCCCCGCCTCGGCCTCGTTCGAGCGCGCGATTGACTCCCACATCAAGCGCCTGCGGAAGAAGATCGAACCAGTGCCGGACAGTCCCACCCGGCTCGTGACCGTATACGGAGTGGGTTACAAGCTGGCCACGGAGGCAGGGGATGCGGCTCCTTAGGAGGGTCTCGTTCCAAACGAAGCTCGTGGCGGTCCTCCTCGGGGTGGTCCTCCTCGTGACCGCGCTCGGCCTGACCCTCGTGCGGATCTCCGTCAACCGGGCGCTCGCCGACCTATCCCAGCGCGAGGGGCGGGCCTACGATCAATGGGTACGGACGCTCATCGCCCGTTACTCCAGCCACCAGGGCGACCTCGCCGGAATCGGGCGGTTCCTCGAGGGGGGGCCGCGCTCGCCCGGCTTCCTCCTCGTGAGCCCCAAAGGGGAAATCGTCCTCGCCCAGGATCCCTCCCTCGTGGGGCAGATCCTCCCCCCGAGCGAGGTGGCGCGAGGGACCCGGATCAAACTGCGCGACGGGACCCAATGGACCGTCGTCCCCGCCGAGGATGGCCAGCCCCCTCCCCTTTACACGGCGTTCCTCAGGACGGTGGACCGCGCGCTGGGGATAGCAGCCGGGGTTGTGGCAGGGGTCGCCCTCGTCCTCGCCCTGCTCCTCGTCCGTCACTTCACCGACCCCCTACGCAACCTGGCGGTAGCAGCTCACCGCATTGCCGCAGGCGACCTCAGCGCCCGCGTGGAGGAGACCGGCCAGGACGAGCTGGGCCGGCTCGCCTGCTCGTTCAACGCGATGGCCGAGAGCTTGGAACGGGCCGAGCGCTCCAAGCGGCAGATGATCGCCGACGTTGCCCACGAGCTGCGAACCCCGATCACCGTCCTCCGCGCCGCCGTGGAGGGGTTCGAGGATGGGGTACTTGAGCCCACGCCGGAGAACCTGTCTGCGCTCAAGGACAAGATCCACCTCACGGCACGGCTCATCGAAGATCTCCAACAGCTCGCCCTGGCCGACATGGGCCGTCTCTCCCTCCGCCAGGAGCCGTTCCCGCTGGAACGGGTCGTCGCCGACATCGCGGCGATGATCGACCCCCAACTCGAGGATGGGGGAATCCGCCTCTCCCTCGACCTCCCCGCGGACCTCCCCCCCGCGCTCGGCGACCGCCAGCGGATCGAGCAGGTACTCCTCAACTTGCTCGCCAACGCCCTGCGCCACACCCCCGCCGGGAGGGAGATCCGCGTCGCGGCCCGCGCGGAGGGAGCGTCCATGATCCGGGTGAGCGTGTGCGACTCCGGGCCCGGGATCGACCCCGAGGATGCCGCTCACCTCTTCGAGCGGTTCTACCGCGGCCGGACGGCGCGCGCGATCGGGACTGGGACAGGCCTCGGCCTATCGGTGGCCAAGGCGATCGTGGAGGCCCACGGCGGGACGATCGGAGCCGAGAACTGCCCCACAGGTGGGGCTTGCTTCCACTTCACGCTCCCCCAGGCTCCAACGGCCTGATCGCCCCCCGCACCTTGACACAGCAACCCCACCGGCTACAATGCGAATCACAATCATGAGCAAGCGGGAGTTGACCCCCAAGCGGCACGAAGTCCTGGAAGCGATCCAAGGCCGCACCGACCACCCCACAGCGGAGGACGTGTACCACTCCCTGCGCGAGCAGGGGAGCCGGACCAGCCTGGCCACGGTATACCGCGCCCTGAGGGTGCTGGCTGAGGAAGGCTTCGTGCGCGAGGTCCATGGGCTGGGGCCCGATCGGTTCGATCCCGTTCGCAAGCCCCACTACCACCTCGTGTGCAGGAGGTGCAACCGGGT
>DSBZ01000045.1 GCA_011057175.1 Candidatus Acetothermia bacterium | reverse complement strand
TGGCGTTGACGGGGGCGGGGATGGGAAGGCCGCTGGTAATCGGGCATCGTGGGGCCCGATCGGTGGCCCCGGAGAACACCCTCGCTGCGGCGCGGGCCGCAGCCGAGCTGGGGGCGGACGGCTGGGAGTTCGACGTCCAGCGCACCAAGGATGGGGCGCTGGTGCTCATGCACGACGAGGTCCTCACCCGGACCACGAACGCCCGGGAGGCGTTCCCGGACCGCTCCCCGTGGCGGGTCTCGGACTTCACCCTCGAGGAGATCCAGGGGCTTGACGCCGGCTCGTGGTTTGTCCAGACAGACCCGTTTGGAACGATCGCCTCGGGGGAGGTTCCGCCCGCTCGGGCGGAGGCGTTCCGGGGAGAGCGGGTGCCCACCCTGCGGGAGGCCCTTCTCCTCTCGCAGGAGCTTGGGCTGTGGGTCAACATCGAGCTCAAGGGGGCCCCCTTGGCGTCCGTGACCCCCGCTCGCCGGGCCACGGTGGAGGACGTGGCGGCCCTGGTGCGGGAGCTGGCGATGGTCGACCGGGTGCTTGTCTCCTCGTTCGACCACGAGATGATCCGCCGCCTCAAGGCGATTGCCCCGGAGGTTCGTGGCGCCCTCCTCACCGTGGCCCTTCCTGCGGACACGCTGAGCTACCTCGTGCGCACCGGCGCCGATGCGGTCAATCCCCAGCACACCGCGTACACCGCGGAGTGGGGGCGGAAGCTTGGGAGCGCCGGGTACGGGGTCTACGTGTGGACGGTGAACGAGCCCGGAGATCTTGGGCGCCTGGCCCAAGACCCCTCCGTGACTGGGATCATCACCGACTGGCCCCAGCGCCTGCGGGCCCTCCTCCGGGACAGGGGATGACCAGCGGCTACGTTCTCGACCTGGACGGCACGGTGTACCGGGGGGAGGAGTTGATCCCGGGGGCAGACGAGGCGATCGCCGCGCTGCGGACCCGCGGACGGAAGCTCCTGTTCGTGTCGAACAAGCCCCTCTGCTCGCGCCGCGACTACGCCCAGAAGCTCACCCGCCTCGGGATCCCCACCGCGGAGGAGGACGTGATCAACTCCTCGCTCGTCCTCGCCCGACACCTCGCCCGCGAGGCGCCGGGGGCGCGGGTGTTCGCCATCGGGGAGCCCCCGCTCTTGGACGAACTGGCCCGGGCCGGGCTCCGCCTCACAGAGGATCCCTCGCAGGTGGAGTACGTCATCGCCGCCTTCGACCGCACGTTCGACTACCGCAAGCTCGAGGTCGCGTTCCAGGCCCTGCGGCGGGGGGCCCGCTTCTACGCCACCAACCCGGACCGCACGTGCCCGGTGGAGGACGGGGAGATCCCGGACGCCGCCGCCGTGATCGCCGCGCTGGAGGCGACCACCGGCCGGCGGGTGGAGGACGTGTTCGGGAAGCCTTCCCGCCACATGGTGGGGTTCGCGTTGGCCTCCCTCGGCCTCCCCCCCGACCGGTGCGCGATGGTCGGCGATCGCGGGGAGACGGACGTTCGCATGGCGAAGGAGAACGGGCTGGTCGCCATCCTCACCCTGACCGGGGTCACCCGCCGGGGCGACCTCGGGGCGCTGGCGGTCCAGCCCGACCACGTGATCGAAAGCCTGGCCGAGCTCCCCGAGCTCGACCAGAAGCTCAACGAAGGAGGAGGGAGATGACGGAGGAAGCGGTGCGGGTTCCGGTGGACAAGCTCAGGGCGTTTGCACACGCCACGTTCGAGCGGGTGGGTGTGGCGGGGGAGGACGCGGCGGTCGCGGCGGACGTCCTCATGGCCTCGGACCTCCGGGGGATCGAGTCCCACGGTGTGGGACGGCTCAAGATGTACTACGACTGGATCAAGAAGGGGATCATCTCCCCCCAGGTGCGGTTCGAGGTCGTGCGGGAGGGGCCGACCACGGCGGTGGTGGACGCCCACACCAGCCTCGGCCACCCCGTCGCCCACCGCGCGATGTCCCTCGCCATCGCCAAGGCCCGCCCGTACGGGCTGGGAGCGGTCGCGGTCCGCAACTCGTCCCACTACGGGATCGCCGGGTACTACGCCCTGATGGCGGCCCGGGAGGGGATGATCGGGCTCTCGTTCACGAACGCCCGCCCGTCGGTCGCCCCCACGTTCGGGGTCGAGCCGATACTGGGGACGAACCCGATCGCGTTCGCCTGCCCCACGGACGAGGAGTTCCCGTTCTGCTTCGATGCCGCCACCTCCATCACCCAGCGGGGGAAGATCGAGGTCCTCGCCCGGGAAGGCAGGCCCACCCCCGCGGGGTGGGTGATCGACCGCCGAGGGGACCTCGCCACGGACACCACGGCGATCCTCCAGGGGATCCCCAAGGAGCTCTACGCCCTATTGCCCCTCGGGGGGGCGGGGGAGGAGATGGGGGGGCACAAGGGGTACGGCCTGGCGACGATGGTGGAGATCCTGTCCGCGGCCCTCCCCTCGGGGGCGTTCCTGTGGGCGCTGTCGGGGATGGAGAAGGACGGGACCCCGCGGCCCCATCGGCTGGGGCACTTCTTCCTGGCGATCTCGGTCGAGCACTTCGTTCCCTTGAGCGAGTTCCGGTCCACGGTGGGGGGGATCCTCCGGGAGCTGCGGGCGGCGGCCAAGGCCCCCGGGCAGAACCGGATCTACACGGCCGGAGAGAAGGCCCACCTCCGGGAGAAGGAGGTCCTCGCCCGGGGCGTTCCCCTCACCCCCGCCCTGCGCAAGGAGCTCGAGCCGGTCGCGGGAGAGCTCGGGATCCCTCTCCCCTGGTAGCGATGGCCGGGCCGTGGGTGGGGGCGCTCGACCTGGGGACGACCGGGGTCCGGTTCGTCGTCTTGGACCGGACGGGGAGGACGCGCGCTGCGGCCTACCGGGAGCTCCCGCTCGCCTACCCCCGGCCGGGATGGGTGGAGCAGGACCCCGAGCTCATGGTCTCGGCGGCGCGGGACGTGTTCGCCCGGGCCCTGGCCGAAGCCCGCCTCCGTCCCGGCGCGCTCTCCGCCATCGGGATCACGAACCAGCGGGAGACCGTGGTCTTCTGGGACCGGGGGACGGGCAAGCCCCTCGCCCCGGCGATCGTGTGGCAAGACCGGAGGACCGCCCCCCGGTGCGCGGAGCTCCGCGCCGCCGGGCACGAGGATTGGGTTCGGGAGCGGACCGGGCTCCCCCTGGACCCCTACTTCGCGGGGACCAAGGTGGCCTGGCTTCTGGAGAACGTCCCTGGGCTTCGGGAGAAGGCCGAGGGGGGGCATACGCTGTGGGGCACGGTGGACAGCTGGCTCCTCTGGAACCTCGCGGGCGTCGCCGCCACCGACGTCACCAACGCCTCCCGGACCCTGCTCCTCGACCTCCGGGAGGCGTTGGTGACGTC
>DSBZ01000089.1 GCA_011057175.1 Candidatus Acetothermia bacterium | reverse complement strand
GACTACGCGCGGCTCCTCCCCGCCGCGGCCGGGATGGGGGCGGCCCTCGTGGTGGCCCTCGACACGCTCGCCCGCACCCTCCTCACCGCGGAGATCCCCCTCGGGGTCCTCACCGGCCTCCTTGGGGCCCCGCTGTTCCTCGTCCTGTTCCTCCGCTTCCTCCGCGAGCGAGGTGGGTGGCGGTGAGGCTGCGGGCCCAGGACCTCGTGTACGCGTACATCCCAGGGCGGCCCGTCCTGCGCGGGATCACGCTCGAGCTCCGCTCCGGCGAGATGGCGTTCCTCCTCGGCCCGAACGGGAGCGGGAAGACGACGTTCCTCGACTGCATCGGGGGCCTACGGGCTCCGGCGGGGGGGGTGGTCTTCCTCGACGAGCGGGCGCTCGGGTCGTTCTCGGCCCGGGAGCGGGCGCGGCTCGTGGGGTACGTCCCCCAGTTCCACGAGCCGCCGTTCAACTTCACGGCGTGGGAGGTGGTCCTCATGGGCCGGGCCCCCTACGTGCGCTGGCTCAGTCAGCCCAAAGCGCGGGACCGCCGGGCCGCCGACGAAGCGCTGGCCGCGCTCGACCTCGCCGGGTTCCGGGACCGTCCCTACTACACCCTGAGCGGGGGGGAACGGAGGCTCGTCCTCGTCGCGCGGGGACTGGCCCAAGGGGCGGCGTTCCTCCTCCTCGACGAGCCGGACGCCCACCTCGACCCGGCGAACCAGCACCGGGTGCTCCTCGCCGTGCAGGAGGTGGTTGGGGAAGGGCTCGCGGCGGGGATCACCTCCCACAGCCCGAACAACGCCCTCCTCTACGCGGACCGGGTCGCCCTCTTCGCCGCGGGCGAGGTCCTCGCCCAGGGCGTACCCGCCGCGGTCGTCGCTCCTCCCTTCCTCGAGCGGGCCTACGGGATCCCGTTCATCGCCGTTGGCGATGGCGACGGTCCGCGGGCCGTGCTCCCTGCCCTTGACTGAGGGCATTCCCTTGCATCCGGGAGGCAGGCGGGGAGAAGCCCCGCCGCCAGGACCGAAGGAGGGGCCGTAGGGGCGGACCCCGTGTCCGCCCGCTGTTCCCGCAACGCCCGCTTCCGGAGCGGCGGGCCCTGTGTCCGCCGATTCGTCGGATGCGAGGAGAGGTCGCGACCTCCTGGGCCGTCCGCGGTAGAATCCCTGCGCGAGGAAACCATGGTGAACCGAGCCCGAGACTGGCTGGCCCAAGCAGAGCGGGACCTCCTGCAAGCCGAGGAATCCCGGGATCGAAGCCGTCACGAGTGGGCCTGCTTCATCTCCCATCAGGCGGCGGAAAAGGCGGTGAAGGCCCTTCACCTCCGCTTGGGCCAGGAGGCGTGGGGGCACGTAGTGGCGAAGCTCCTTGTGGAGCTGCCCCCGTCAGCGCAGGTGCCGCCGGGGTTGGTGGAGAAAGGACGCGTCCTCGACAACTTCTACGTTCCCACTCGTTATCCGAACGCCCATCCCGCCGGGGCGCCGTACGAGCACTACGGTCCGCTGCAGAGCGAGGAGGCGCTCGGGTATGCCCGTGAGATCGTTGCGTTCGTCCGTGCTCAAGTGGCCTGACCGGGAAGAGGTGGACCACGCGGTCCGTCGGTGGGCGCGGGGCATGGCCCGTCCGGGAGTGGTGAGGATCGGCTACTTCGGCTCCTACGCCCGGGGCGACTGGGGGGTGGGGAGCGATCTCGACCTGGTCGTGCTGGTCACAGAGACCGACGTGCCGTTCCACCTCCGGGGGTCGGCGTGGGACGTGACGGCGCTTCCCGTGCCCGCGGAGGTCCTCGTGTACACCGAGGAGGAGTGGGCGGGCCTTCCCGAGCGAAGCCGGTTCGGACGCGATCTTCACGAGGGGACGGTCTGGGTGTACGAGAGAAGAGCGGGAACGCGAACCCTCCCGCCGAACTGCCGTCGGGCATGAAGCCCGACACTACAACCGGCGGGGGCAGGCCCCGCTGCCACGACCGAAGGAGGGGTCGTAGGGGCGCACCTCATGTCCGCCCGCTGCTCCTCGCGTTGACAACGCGCGGCGGGCGCAGAACCACCTGCTCCTTACCTGAACAACCGGTTCACGTCCGCCAGGTACTCGGCGGCCTTCTCCTTGGCGTGGCGGTTCCAGAACGGCCAATCCCCGATCGGAGCCTCCCGCACGTAGTGGAGGAGATCCTCGAACAGGACCCGGTCCTTGGCCCGCCGGGCGTACTCCCAAGCGTAGGCGATGTGGTTCTCGAGGTAAGTGGGGTCGAGATCGAGCGCCCACTCGAAGTAGGCCTTCGCATCGTCGAGTTTAACCCCGAACAGGATCCCGTAGTCGGAGAGGTTGGCGAGGAGCGCACCCATCGCCTGGGGAGCCGAGCCGCCCCAGTACCCCGGGTCGAGCTCGATCACCCGGTCGTACATGATGCGGACCTTGTTGCGGTGGGGGATCGCCGACAGCGGGTTCATCCGCCCGAGGATGAGGCCCAAGCTGTGAGCCGTCCAGAGGATGGTCGCCGGGTCCGTCGCCCCCGCGACGAGGGCGCGGAGGTCCCCGTCGGAGAGGCTGAGCCCTTCGTCGAGGCCCGCGAGCCCCAAGGAGCGGAACCCGTAGCCCGCGGCCGTGCGCAGCGCTGCCTCCCTGACCTTCTCCGGAAGCAGCGTCGACCGCTCGTACCACAGCTGGGCCAGTTTCGCGAGGACGGACGCGTCCCCTGGCTCCTCCGCGAGCAGGGCCTCGTAGACCGCGATCAGCCGTTCCATGTTCCGCGGCTCGTAACGCAGCGGGAAAAGGGCCTCTGCCTCCGCGGTGAGGTCGGCTACCGACTGCGTCCACCCTGCCCACGCCATCGCCACAATGACGAGCCACGAGAGAGCTTTCCGTGCCATGACGCCCAAGCGTAGCCGTCCCGGCCAGGGCGGGGGATCGGGGATTTGGCTAGAATGGGCTCCACGATGAAGGCCGTCGTGCTATGCGGGGGAGAGGGAACCCGACTTCGTCCTTTCACCTACACCCAGGCCAAGCACCTCCTCCCCGTGGCGGGGAGGCCGGTGGTGGAACACGCCCTTGCCGCCGTGCGGGAGGCGGGGATCGGCGACGTGGGGATCGTGGTCAGCCCCTCCGTGGAGGGGCAGTTCCGGGAGCGGCTCGGGGACGGGGAAGGCCTCGGCCTGAGGGTCGAGTACGTCCTCCAGCCCGAGCCCAAGGGCCTCGCCCACGCCGTCCTCTGCGCCGAGGGGTTCGTGGGGGGCGACCCGTTCCTCGTCTACCTCGGGGACAACCTCCTCGAGCACGGGGTCGGGGAGGTGGTGGAGGCGTTCCGCAAGGCCAGGCCCGCGGCCGTCGTCGCCCTGGCCCACGTCGAGGACCCCCGCCGGTTCGGGGTGGCGGT
>DSBZ01000247.1 GCA_011057175.1 Candidatus Acetothermia bacterium | reverse complement strand
CCAGCCCTCACCAGTTCCACCATCTGCCGCCGGAACTCCGGCGGGTACGGCGGTCGTGTCCTCGGCATCGTGAACCCCTCCCGTACAAGCCCTAACCTGTCCACGAAACCGGGTCAACTCCACCGAAGTTTCCTCTCGCTGATCGCTGGAGGCGGGAGACCCGTTGAACCCATAGTTACGTCTGGCAGTGGGGGCAGAAGTAGGTACCGCGGCCGCCGAGGACGGTGCGTTCGATCGGGTTCCCACACCTCCGGCACGGTTCACCCGCCCGGCCGTAGACGGCGAGCTCGAAGCAGAACTCCCCGATCTCCCCTCGCGGCCCGCGGTAGAGGCGATCGCGAAGCGTGGTCCCGCCACAGGCGATCGCCGCCTCAAGGACGGAGGGGATCGCCTGTTGGAGTCGTGCGATCTCGCTGCGGGACAGTGAGTCCGCCCGCCGGCGAGGGGCGATCCCCGCTCGGAATAGGATCTCCGCGGCGTAGATGTTCCCGATCCCCGCGATCTTCCGCTGGTCCATGAGCCAGAACTTCACCGGCATCCGGCTCCCCTGCAGTGCCGACGGGAGCCAGGCGAGGTCCCCCAGGGGTTCGGGGCCGAGATCGTCGGAGAACTCCCGCACCACCTTGGCCGTCCCCAGCCGGCGCGGGTCGACGAAGTACACGCCCCCGTCGGCGAACCGGAGGGAGAGGCGCACCCGTTCCCGCGGCTTTCGCCTCCCCCACACGATCCGGCCGCTCATCCGTGGGTGGAGGACGAGCACCCGGTCCCCGAGGTCGAACAGGACGTGCTTTCCCCGGCGTTCAATCGATCGCACCGTCGCGGGGAGGACGAAGGCTGAGCGGAGAGAGTCGAGCTTGGGATCTTCCACCTCAACCGCGGTGAGCGCCTTCCCCACCACGTGGGGACGGAGCCCGCGGACGATCGTCTCCACCTCGGGAAGCTCGGGCATCCACTAGGGCGCGCCCTCGCGGAGGTAGACGCGATCTCCAGCGAGAAACGCCATGTCCACCTCCAGCTCGCGCCACGGCTGGTGATCGGGATCTCCGGACAGGACGACGAGGTCGGCCTGTTTTCCCGGTGCGATCGTTCCGAGCTCCCCTTCGGCGTACGCGGCGCGGGCGGCCCCTTCGGTGTAGGCACGGATCGCCTCGGAGAGGGACAGCTTCTGGATCGGGTGGGGCGGGTCAAGAACGAGGCCGATCCCGTACAGAGGCCCCATCGGCATCCCGTCGGAGCCGAACGCGAGCGGGATCCCCCGGTCGAGGACCCAGGCATAGGGATCGCTTTCCGCATCGCGCTCCGGGCCGAGCCTCTCCTCATATAGCCTTCCTGGCCCTGACCACTGGAGGAAGTTCGGCTGCATCGAGGCCACCAGCCCCAGGCCTGCTGCCGCATCCAACTGGTCCGGGGTCGGGAGCTCGAGGTGTTCGAGTCGATGCCGGTCCAGGCGGCTCACCCCTGCGGCATGCGCCGCGGCGAGGACCTCCCCGATTGCGCGGTCGCCGATGGCATGGACCGCCATTTGGAGCCCGGCTTCGTTCGCCTGTCGCCAAGAGCGGGCCAACGTTGCCCGCTCGGTGAGAAGCTGTCCGCTCCCGTTGCCATCGCGATACGGGGTGTCCAGGGCGGCGGTGCGGGCCCCGATCGAGCCGTCGGCGAACGCCTTCACCCCCTGGATCGTGAGGAGGGGGGAACCGAACCCGCGGATCACCCCCAGCTCTTTCAGGGCAGGGAGATCCTCGATGGGGAGGTAGAGGAAGACCCGCGTCCGGAGGGTTCCCCGCCGTGCCGCCATCTGGTAGGCAGCGAGATCGCCGGGGGCGGCCATGTCTGCCACCGCGGTGACCCCGAGCGCGGCGGCGTGGCGCGACGCGGCGGCCACGGCGTCGACGAGCGTGTCCGGATCCGGCCGCGCGAGCCGGGAGAGCTCCCACGCTGCCTCCTCCCGGAGGTGCCCCAGGTCGCGGTCCACGAACTCCCCGTCGGGGAGGGGGCAGCGGGCGAGGGCGAGGGTGTTGCAGGCCAGGAGGTGTCCGTCCACCCGCATCGCGCAGCACGGCTGGCGGGGCACGGCCCGGTCGAGGTCAGCTCGCTCCAGGTACCGCCTCTCTGGCCAGAGCGACTCGTCCCACCCCCGGCCCACGATCCACCCCTCGGGCCGGGCCTGGGCCGCTTCCCGCAGCCGGTCGAGGGCCTCCCCCAGGGACCGCGCCGCTCCCAGCGCGACGTAGAACGTGCGCTCCAGCCCCACGCGGACGAAATGGGTGTGGGCATCGAAGAACCCGGGGAGGACGGGCCGCCCACGGAGGGGGATCAGGACCGTCTTGGGCCCCTTCAGGCGGAGGAGCTCCGCCGCCCGACCCACGGCCACGATCCTCCCGCAGCGGACGGCGAGGGTATCCGCCTCGTCAGAGCCGAACACGGGTCCTCCCTGGAGGATCAGGTCCGCCGTCATCGCTCGGCCATTATCCACGATCTCGCCACGTGGGAACGGCTCCGCCCTCGTGCCACGAGGTCCGTGGTGGTCCCCATCGGTCACCCCTCACCGGATCCCATCCGTTGATGGGGGGGGCTTCCCTCTCCCGTGGGGTGTTGTAGGATAGGGCGAGATGGAGACACGGGTTCTCGCTCCGGACGACGAAGGGATCGGCGTCGCGGCGGACGTGATCCGCTGTCGGGGGACGGTAGCGTTCCCCACCGAGACCGTGTACGGCCTCGGGGCGGATGCCTTCTCGGCGCGGGCGGTGGCGCGGGTGTTCGCGGCCAAGGAGCGGCCCCGGTTCGACCCGGTGATCGTCCACGTCGCCTCCCCGGAGGATGTGGGGAGTCTCTGGACGAGCGTCCCGCCGCTCGCCCGGACGCTCATGGAGAGGTTCTGGCCCGGGCCTCTGACCCTCGTCCTCCCCCGGAGGAGGAGGGTCCCGGGGATCGTCACTGCCGGGCTGCCCACGGTGGCGGTGCGGATGCCGGATCATCCGGTGGCCCTTGCCCTCATCCGGGCCGCGGAGCGGCCGATCGCCGCCCCGAGCGCGAACCGGTTCGGCCGCCTCTCCCCGACCCATCACGACGCGGTGGTGGACCAGCTCGGGGGGCGGATCGAGGCGATCCTCGCTGGCGGGGCGACCCCGGTCGGGATCGAGTCCACCGTGGTGTCGCTCGTCGAGGACCCGCCCCTCGTCCTCCGCCCTGGTGGGGCACCATGGGAGGCGCTGCGGGAGGTCGTGCCGGGCCTCAGGATGGGGGCGCCGACCGGCTCAGCGGCCTCGCCGGGGACCCTCCCCCGCCACTACGTCCCCGCGACGCCCCTCTTTCTCCTCGAGCGCGGCCCGGCGCCGGATGGGAGCGAGCCCCTCGAT
>DSBZ01000084.1 GCA_011057175.1 Candidatus Acetothermia bacterium | reverse complement strand
TCCCGGAAACGGGGAGGAAATGAGCTGGCCGAGAAACCTAAAGACGCAGGAGAGGGAACCGAACGAGACAATTGAAGCGTACACAGGGCACCACGTAGCCCGCAAGGGAGACCGCACTCCCCCGGGCTTGATATAGCCCCGATATAGAGTTAGGAGGCGAGAGCCTCACAAGCAGATGGCGATGGTGTTAATGGGCCAGAAGCCAACACAGAGAGCGCGTATTGGTGAGCGCTCGGTAGCTCTGGATGCCCTGGATCGACTCCCGCTTCGGGTTCACCGGGTACACGACGCCGGTGAAGGAGGCGTTGATCATGCTCCGTAGGACGCTGTACCCCACCGTGCCCGGGTTGCTGCTCGCCCCGATCACGGCCACGCGGTGAGGGTTGAAAATCTTGTCGAGATTGCGAATGCTCACTGGTGAGACCTCCGGGCCGGATTATAGGGTGCGATGCGGGAGGGGACCGTGACGGATCGGGAGAAATGGAAACGGGATGCAGCGTGGCGAGCGGCGGAGCTGGTGACGCCGGGGATGGTCGTCGGCCTCGGCCACGGGACGACGGCGCGCCATGCCCTGGAGAGGATCGCTGAGTTCCTGCGGACGGGCGGGCTCGAGGGGCTCCGCGGTGTCCCCTGCTCGATCCAGGTCGAGGCCGAGGCGCGGAAGCTCGGGATCCCCCTCACCACGCTCGACGAGCACCCGAAGCTCGACCTCACGATCGACGGCGCGGACGAGGTGGATCCTGAATTGAACGTCATCAAGGGCGGTGGGGGAGCACTTCTGAGGGAGAAGATCGTCGCCCAAGCGAGCCGGCGGGAGGTGATCGTCGTGGACGAGGGGAAGCTGTCCCCAGCCCTCGGGACAAGGTGCCCGGTCCCTGTCGAGGTCCTCCCGTTCGGATGGAAGACGCACCTGCGGTTTCTGGAGAAGCTCGGCGCCGAGGTCGTACTTCGCTTCGCGTCGGCTGGAGAGCCGTTCCGTACCGACCAGGGGAACTTCGTGGTCGATTGCCGGTTCGGCCCGATCGCCGACCCCCATGCCCTCGCCCGCGAGCTCGACGGGCGGGCGGGGATCGTCGCCCACGGCCTCTTTCTCGACCTGGCGACGGACCTCTTCGTGGCCGGGCCGGTCGGCGTCCGCCACATGGAGCGGGGCCGTCCCTCCCCGGTGTAGCGGGGGCCGGGTTTCGGCTACCCTTTCGTCCATGGACAGGATTTTCTCCCGCGTCGACGAGGCGGCGGCTGAGCTCCGCAAGATCGAGGAGGAGCTGTCCCGACCTGGAGTGGTCGCTCGCCCCGACTTCGCTGCCCTCTCCCGCCGTCATGCGCGCCTGCGCGAGCTCGTCGCCCGCGGCGAGGAGCTGAGGCGCCTCCGATCGGCGATCATGGAGGAAGAGGAGCTCCTTGACGAGGAGGCGGACGAGGAGCTTCGCGCCGCGCTGCGGGAGGAGATCGAGCGCGATCGGACGAAGGCGGATGCCCTCTCCCAGCAGATCCGACGCATGCTCCTCCCCGAGGACCCCCACGACCGCAAGAACGCGATCGTGGAGATCCGGCCCGGGGCGGGGGGCGAGGAGGCGGCCCTGTTCGCTGCCGAGCTCTTCCGCATGTACAGCCGGTACGCCGAGCGCCGCGGGTTCGCTGTGCGCGTGATGGATACCCACCCCACGCCGCTCGGGGGCCTGAAGCAGGTCGTGTTCGCGGTGGAGGGGGAGGGGGCGTACGGGAGGCTCCGCTACGAGTCGGGAGTCCACCGCGTCCAGCGCGTCCCGGAGACGGAGGCGAGCGGCCGCATCCACACCTCCACCGCCACCGTGGCCGTGCTGCCTGAGGCGGAGGAGGTCGAGGTCGAGATCCGCCCCGACGACCTCAAGATGGACACGTTCCGCGCCAGTGGCCCCGGGGGCCAGCACATGCAGAAGAACGAGACCGCGGTCCGGATCACCCACCTCCCCACCGGGATCGTCGTCGCGTGCCAGGACGAGCGGAGCCAGCACCGCAACCGGGAGCTCGCGCTCCGGATCCTCCGCGCCAAGCTGTGGGAGATCCAACAGCGCGAACAGGAGCGGGTGCTGCGCGAGACGCGGCGGCGACAGATCGGGACCGGCGATCGCTCGGAGAAGATCCGCACCTACAACTTCCCCCAGACGCGGGTCACCGACCACCGGATCAGCCTCACCGTGCATCGCCTGGCCGAGGTGCTGGACGGGGACCTCGACCTCCTGATCGAGCCCCTCCTCGCCGCCGAGGCGGAGGAGAACCTCGCCGACTAGCGGAAGCGTTTCATCGCCTCCCGCGCCCGCCGCTCTTCCTCTTCCTGGATGATCTTCCGCCGCTTGTCGACCTTCGTCTGGCCACGGGCAAGCGCCAGCTCCACCTTGGCGTAGCCGCGGTCGTTGAAGTAGAGCGCCATCGGGACCAGGGTGTACCCCGCGCGCCCCACCTTCCCGATGAGCCTAGCGATCTCCCGCTTGTGGAGGAGGAGCCTCCGTGGGCGCTCGGGGTCGTGGCCGTGTCCCCCGCTCGGGCCGTAGGGAGCGATGTGCACGCCGACGAGCCACACCTCGCCGTCCCTCACCCGGGCGTACGCCTCGTCGAGCGAAGCCCGGTGGGCGCGGAGGGATTTGACCTCCGAGCCGAGGAGGGCGATCCCCGCCTCATAGGTCTCCTCCACCTCATAGTCGCGACGGGCGCGGCGGTTGCGGGCCACCAGTTGGCGAGCCATGGCATGCCGAGGCTACCTCTCCCGGGAGGGCCGTGCCACTTCCCCCACGGGAGCTGGTCGGGGTCGAATGTGATGCCGGCCATGGTCCGCCTTCGGCGACCCTGCTATAATGTCCCCCGATCTACGAGAGGAGGAGGCGAGGAATGAGGGAAGCTGAAGTGAGAGCACTGCTTCTCGACCCCACGACGAAGACGCCGGTCCTGCTCCTCAAGGACCGCCATTCTACGAAGGCGATGCCCATCTGGATTGGGGAACAGGAGGCGATGTCCATCGCGATCGAGCTCCAGGGCCAGCGGTTCCCCCGCCCGTTGTCCCACGACCTGATGAAGGAGATCCTGAACACCCTCGGGGGGAACCTCGAGCGGGCGGTGATCACGTCGGTGAAGGAGAGCACCTACTACGCGAGCCTCGTCGTGCGGGACGCGGCGGGGGCGACGCGGGACATCGATGCCCGCCCCTCCGACGCGGTGGCCCTCGCCCTTCGCACTCAGGCCCCGATCTACATCGAGGAAGCGGTGTTCGAGAAGTCAGCGATCGAGTCCCCGTTCGTGGAAGAGGAGCAGTTCGAGGAGTTCGTGGAGAAGGAACTCAACCTCGGCGAGTTTCGCCGGCTCGCCTCGTCGGGGGAAGTCTAGCCCGCCGGGGC
>DSBZ01000238.1 GCA_011057175.1 Candidatus Acetothermia bacterium | reverse complement strand
GGGTGAGGGAGAACCGATCATAGCCGGCCATTCGGTTCAGCTCCTCCACCGGAAGGAGGTGGTCCCGGATGGGGACGCGCCCCGGGTCGAGCGCGGGGACGACGGCGTACGAGTCCACGAGGGACTGGTCGGTGAGGATGATCGCCGGTACCTGGTACCTGTCCGCGACCTCGAACGCCTTCATCGTGAGGTAGAACGGGTCCGCGGGGTCATGGGGTAGGAGGCGAGGAACCGGCACCCGGCAGCGATCGCCCCCATCCCCACCGCCTGTCCGCCGGTGAGGAGCATCTTCTCGCCGCGCTCGAACTGACGGCAAGGGAGGCACCATGGCCCATCCCGAACCTGCTCCTGGCCGAGGGCCAGCGCGCGCAGGTTCGGCTCGGCCCTCTCCCCAAATGCTTCCCGGACCTCGTCGGCCACGATGCTGGGATCGAGCCCGAGGAGACGCACCGCAGCCCCGAGGAGGACCACCCCTGCTGCAATGGGAAGCCCAAGCTCCTCCCGGGCGAGGCGCACCGCGGGCACGGAGAGGCCGGCCTCCCCGGCGAGCTCAGTATCCGCCACCACCTGCCCCCCCGCGCGGAGGAGTGGACGGTACAGGAGGAGCATCTCCTCGTTCAGGGCGATGAGGAGGTCGGCGCGATCGGTTGTCGCGCGGATGGGCGCGTCCCCAATGCGGACGGTGAACGCATTCTCTCCCCCCCGGATCCGGGAGTGGTAGCTCAGGTCTCCGTGCACGTACAGACCTCGCCGGAACGAACTCCGGGCCAGGATGTGCCCCAGCGTTTGAACCCCCTGCCCAGCGGCGCCGGCGATCCTCACAACGAGATCCATGACTAGCCGGTGAGGAAGGCGTACCGCCTCCCCGCCGACACCCGTGGACGGCCTGGGTTCGCCATCGCCCCTCCCCCAGCGCGTCCGGACATCTGTCCCACCCCCTTGACAAGAGGCCCGGACTGCCGTATTTACTTTGTCGCGGGGCGTAGTCCCCGTTCTTGCTTGACCCTAGCCGAGAAAAAGCCTTTTCCAGAACGGTTTTTCGCCCTGCCGCCGCTCCCCCGAGACGACCTGCCCGGCCTCCTCCGCTGCGGCGATCGCGTCGTCCCATCTCCCCCGCGCGCGGGCCCTTTCCTCCCAAAGGGAGGCGAAGCGGGCCACGGCCGCGTGGGCATCGTCCCTCCCCACAGCGGAACCGGCCTGGGCGAGCGATCGCAGCACCTCGTCGAGGGACGCGATCTCCGGGCGGATATGGACTTCCCCTCCCTCGCGCACGAGGACGTACCGGGTCGCGTCGGCGATCAGGCCGAACGCGCTCAGATCTACGGTGCCGATGGGCAGGACCTCGGCGACGAACTCCCGGTCCGCCTCCAGGTACTCCCGCTGTAGACGCTCCCGCCACCCCATCTACTGGCCCTTGAACACCCGGAACTCGTTGTGGTGTTCCTCCTCGTCGGCAAGGATCCCCTCGAACAGCTTCTTGGTGGTGAAGTCCTCTTCTTTCATGGCGAGCTTGATGATGTCGCGGTAGAGGGCGATCGCCTCCTCCTCGGCCTTGATATCGAGGTCGATCATCTGGGAGAGGCTTTCCCCGAGCTTGATCGGTGCCGGCTCGGTGGTGGGCTCTCCCCCGAGATAGTCGAGCCTCTCCGCGATCGCCTCGGCGTGCTTCATCTCCGTGACCGCGATCTTCTTCAGCCGGTCCGTGACCTCGAGGGACTCGATTCCCGTAGCCCGTACGTGCCGCCACATGTACTGGATCGAAACCTGGATCTCGCGGGAGATCGCCATATTCAACATGTCCTGGAGCTTCTTCGACGCCATCGTGACCTCTCCTTCTCGGTCATGGTACCCGGATCGAGACGGACGAGCCAATTGGCACCTCCCTGAAGAAGCCGCGCCATCACGGCGAGCCCTTCGCGGAGCCACCCGGGGGTCACGCGTCCGTGGGGAGTGGGCGCCTCCGTGGCCCGTTCCGGGATCCGCAGCCCATGTCGGTCGACTCCCTCATGAACCTTACAATGCATGTTCGCACCGCCGGCTCTCTTCTCCGTGCCCAACGAGGGTTGCCTCGTCCCGCTCCGCCCTCAGCGCACCGAGGCGAAGGCGGGGGATCGATCACCGCCAAGCGCCTGGCCACGGCTACCCCTTCACCCGCTCCGCCACCGCCTGCCCAAGCTCCCGCCCCTGGGCGAGGTCGTCCGCGGTCGGCGCGCCGCGGAACTCGACCTTGCCCAGAAGTTCCCACCCCAACTCGTCCACGAGGCCGGCGAGCTTCCCCACCGCTCCTCCCCTCCACCCGAAGGAACCGAACAACCCCACGACCCGGTTCCCGAGGCGTTTCCGGGCGATGAGGCGCAAGGCCTGGCCCACCGCGGGAAAGATCCCCGTGTCGTAGGTTGGGGAACCCACAATGAGCCCCTTCCTCCGCCAGGCCTCGGCGAGGACGGTGCTCGGGTGGACCCGGGCTGCATCCACCACCCGCACCGGAACTCCGGCCGCCGTGACGCCACAGGCCACCGCGTCCGCCATCTGCCGCGTGTGGTCGTACATCGACCCATAGACCACGGTCACCGCCGGCTCCCCCTCCATTCGCGCCAGTCTGCCGTACAGGTCAACAACGCGTCCCGGCTCCCGGCGCCAGACGAGGCCGTGGGAGGGAGCGATGACCTCGATGGAGAGCCCCTGCAGCTTCTCGATCGCCCGCAGCACAGGGCGAGTGTGCATCCCCACGATGTTGGCGAAGTAGCGAACCACCTCCGGGTCGTAGTAGGCGAGATCGGCCTCGTCGTCGAACAGGGCACCATCGAGGGCCCCGAACCCCCCGAACGCGTCGCAGGAGAAGAGGACGCGCTCCGTCCCCTCATAGGTGGCCATCGTCTCCGGCCAGTGGACGAACGGGATCGGGTGGAAGGAGAGGACCTTCCCCCCGAGGTCGAGCGTCTCGCCGTCCGCCACCGCCCGCACGCCGCGGGTGAGCCCGTAGAACCGGGCGAGCATGGGGAGGGCGGAAGCGGTGGCGAGGACCTCGGCCCCGGGGGCGACCCGCCGCAGAACCGGCAAGGCCCCGGAGTGGTCCGGCTCCATGTGGTTCACGACGAGGTAGTCCAGGCGGTTGGGGTCCACCACCCGCGCGATCTTGTCAAGGAGCTCCTCGGCGAAGGGGGCCTTGACCGAGTCGATGAGGGCGACCTTCCTCCCCACCACGAGGTAGGCGTTGTAGCTCACCCCGTGGGGGAGCGGCCACTGCCCCTCGAACAGGTCCGTGGTGCGGTCGTTCACCCCCACCCAGTGGATGCCCGGGCGGACTTCCGTGGGGTTCATCCCGCACCTCCTTCCCCCACCTACTACGCGAACTCAGCGAGCACCCGCAGCCAGTCGAGAAGCAGCCGC
>DSBZ01000028.1 GCA_011057175.1 Candidatus Acetothermia bacterium | reverse complement strand
GCGGCTAGCCCCGCCGCCGCCTGGAGATCCTCGAGGAGAACGGATACCTCGTTGTGGACGACTACGCGCATCATCCCACCGAAGTCGCGGCGGGGCTAGCCGCCCTGCGCCGGGGGTGGCCGGATCGGCGGATCGTGGCGATCTTTCAACCCCATCGCTACTCCCGCACCCAAGCCCTCGCCGGCGCGTTCGGGGCTGTGCTCTCCCGCGCGGACCGCGTCGTGGTATCGCGGGTCTACCCGGCGTTCGAGCGGTCGATCCCCGGGGTGACGGGGCGCGAGGTGGCGGAGGCGGTCCGGCAGGCTGGGGGGTGGGCCGTGTATCGCCCCACCCTCAGCGCGGCGTTGGATGCCGCAGCGGAGGAGATCCAGCCTGGGGACGTGGTGGCCTGTTTCGGCGCAGGAGACATATGGAAACTGGCGCGGGAGATGGCGCGCGGGCTCTCCTCCGGATCTTGAGGGACCTCCCGGGCGAGGTGCGGGCCGAGGAGCCCCTCGCCCCCCACACCACGTTCCGGATCGGCGGGAAGGCGTTCGCCCTCTACCGTCCGCCGACGGCGGACGCGCTCGGCGAAGCCGTGGTCCAGGCCCGCGCCCACGGGTTCCCGTGGCTCATGCTGGGCGGGGGATCGAAACTCCTCGTCCCCGATCGGGGCTTCCCCGGTTTGGTCCTGTCCACGTCGGGCCTGCGCTCTTGGCACGAAGAGGACCGGGTGCTGGCGGTGGGAGCGGGGGTCGCGCTCGCGGCGGTGGCGCGGCGCGGGGCGTGGAAGCTCGCAGGGATCCCCGGCACGGTGGGGGGAGCCGTGGCGATGAATGCCGGGACGAGGTACGGCGCCATCGCCGACCAAGTGGAGTGGGTGGAGGCCCTCCTCCCGACGGGGCGCCTCCACACCTTCTCCCGCGACGAGTGCGGCTTCTCCTATCGCGACTCCGTGTTTCGTCGGCTGCGGCTGCCCGTGGTTGCGGTCGGCCTGCGGCTTCAAAGGGTCCAGGACCTGTCCCCTCTCCTCGCGGAGCGAGCGCGGAGCCAACCGCAGCTTCCGTCGGCAGGGTGCGTGTTCCGCAACCCCTCCACCGGTCGGTCCGCAGGATGGATGATCGACCAGTGTGGCCTCAAGGGAATGCGGATTGGCGATGCTGCGGTCTCGCAGCGGCATGCGAATTTCATCTGCAACCTCGGGCGGGCTCGCGCAGCCGAGGTTCTGGGACTGGTCGACGAGGTCCAGGATCGCGTGGCCCGTCGGTTCGGGGTCTGGCTCCGCCTGGAACTCGAGGTCGTGGGGGAGTGATCCGGGCAGCACGGCTCGGGTGTGTCCTTTGTTCCCTTCTCATCTTGCTTTTGGCTTCTTGCCGGTGGGGCGAATGGTGGCGGGTTGACGAGGTCTGGGTCTCCTCGACCCGCTACGTTGCAGTCGAACAGTTGACAGGGATTCTGCTCGGTGCTAATGTACTTCGATTACAAACGGGGGGAATACGCGACTGGATTCGACGCGACCCCAGGGTTTTGGAGGCGACGATTCGGGTTCGCCCGCTCAGGAAGCGGGTGGAAGTGGAGATTAAAGAGAGGGAACCAGCCGTGGAGGTGCGACTCGGGGGAGGGGAGGCGGTATGGGTGGACGCCGAGGGGGTCATCCTCGAGCCGGGGACGGCGCCCGCGGTGGTGGGTGTCCCCCGCGCGGGGGAGCGGGTGGCCGTGGAGGCGGTGCGGGCAGCGCGCGCCGTGGCCCAGCTTTCCCCTGCCCTCCGGGAGAGGTTCCCGACGTTCGATGTTTCGGATCCCACCGATGTCATCGCCGAAGGAGATGGGTCCCCGACCCTCCTCCTGGGGGAGATTAGCCAACTGGGGGAACGACTTGCTATCCTGGAGGAGTTATGGGAGCGAGGGCTGCTTGCCGAGTACGCCACGGTGGATTTCCGCGTCGGCGACGAGGTGATCCTGAAGCGAAAGAGATGAAGGTGGTGGTTCGATGAGGCGGGAGCGGCTGTTGGTGGGGTTGGATGTCGGGACGACAAAGGTGGCCTGTCTTGTGGCCAATGTGGTCGACGAGTACATCGAGGTCATCGGGTTGGGCACTTCTCCGTCCCGGGGGTTGGAGAAAGGGGTCGTGGTCGACATCGGCCGCACCATTCAGTCCATCCGGAAGGCGGTCGAGGAAGCGGAGAACATGGCCGACGTACGCATCCAGAAAGCGTACGTCGGCATCGCGGGTAAGCACATCCGTTCTCTCAACAACTCCGCGACCGTGTCCATCACCCGCCCCGACCGGATCATCACTGCCGAGGACGTACGGCGGGTGGTGGAGGCGGCACGGACGATGCCCCTCTCTCCGGACGTCGAGCTCATCCACGTCATCCCCCGGCAGTACATCGTGGACGGTCAGGAGGGGATCACGGATCCGGTGGGGATGACCGGGACCCGCCTCGAGGTGGACGTGCACATCGTGCTCGGTTCCGTGACCGCGGTGCACAACCTCGTGCGGTGTGTCGAGGCGGTGGGGATCGGGATCTCCCAGATCGTGCTCGAACCGTTGGCCTCGGCGATGGCGGTCCTGTCGTCGGCGGAGAAGGAACTGGGTGTCGTCCTTCTCGACTCGGGCGGGGGGACGACGGACATCTCCGTGTTCCGGGGGGGGGACATCTGGTTCTCGAAGACGGTCCCCATCGCCGGCGAGCACATCACCAACGACATCACGGTGGGCCTGCAGACCCCGATCGAGGAGGCGGAGCGGATCAAGAAGCAGTACGGGACGTGCCTCGTGGACTCGGTGGCCGATGACGAGAAGATCGAGGTGGCCACGATCGGTGGCGAGAGCACGAAGCAGGTGTCGCGGAAGAAGCTCGCCAAAGTCATCGAGCCCCGGGTGGAGGAGATCCTCGACCTCGCGATGCAGGAGGTCGAGGACGCTGGCTACCGGGATCTCATCCCGGCGGGCGTGGTGATCACCGGCGGGACAGCGCTTCTCTCGGGGATGGCTGAGTACATCGAGAAGCGGTATGGGACACCGGCTCGGGTGGGGAGCCTCCCCCACGGCATCCACGGGCTGCGGGACATCGTGGAGTCGCCCATCTACGCCACCGGGATCGGGCTCCTCAAGTATGCGGTGGAGACCCGGGATTTCGTGCCCACGAAGCGCGCGCGGGGATCGAAGGGGATGCTTGCGAAGCTGTTCGGGTGGTTCCGCAGCTTCCTGCGGGGATGAGGGCAGGATGATGGGGGAGAGCCCGGCCAAGATCATGGTGGTGGGGGTGGGCGGCGGCGGTGGGAACGCCGTGAACCGCATGGCGCAGGCTGGGCTGGTCGGGGTCGAACTCGTGGCGATGAACACCGACGCCCAAGTGTTGGAGATGGTGGAAGCCCACCACCACCTGCAGCTCGGGGGGAAGCGGACCGGCGGGTTGGGAG
>DSBZ01000118.1 GCA_011057175.1 Candidatus Acetothermia bacterium | reverse complement strand
GCTGCTCAACGGCGGTGGCTTGCGCATCGCGCGGTGAAGCCCTGGCTCACAACCACGGGGCAATCACGTCCTCGGTGAGGAGAGTCGGTGGCCCGCTGAAGCGGATGATCCCCTGGCGGTCGATGAGAACGGTGTGCGGGATCGCCTGGATCCCGAATAGATAAGCCACGGCTCGGGCTTCGGTGAACGGCGCCCACAGGGCGATGAACCCGGTGTACCCGTTGGCCGCAAGGTAACGGGCTCCATCCTCCCGTCGGTAGTCGAGGTTCACTGCCACCACCTTCAACCCGCGCCGCGCGTGCTTCTGGCGCAGGGTCTCGATCTCGGGAACGGTGATCAGACAGGGTTTGCACCACGTGGCCCAGAAGTCGAGGAGCACGGGGCATCCGCGGAATGAGGAGAGTTGGACAGGGGTTCCGCCTAGGTCGGGGAGCGTGAAGTCGGGGGCGCGCTGCCCAACGTAGGGACCCACTTCCACCCCCATCAGGTCGAGCGACGTGGCCGGCGGCAAGCAAGGCGCGTCGGCGGTCCCCACCGTCCCACCTCCGGCCATCCACCCCACCGCGGCCATGGCCGCCGCCAGGCCGAGCTTCACCCACCACGCCGCGTGCGCCCCGGTCATGGCCCGACCCTACCCGCTTCCGTGTGGAAGTGCCATGGACGCCTGGCGGAGGGGTGGTGGACCCGGCGCGGTCGGTTGCGGATGAACAGAACGGAGGTCAGAATCCTCTAGTCCCCCGCGGGGACGAGCTACGGAGGGATGGGTGAGCGGACGAAACCGCCGGTCTTGAAAACCGGTGAGCCGCGAGGCTCCGTGGGTTCGAATCCCACTCCCTCCGCCAGAAGGGCAGTTGCAGGTTCGAAGTTGCAGGTCAGCAGTTCAGGGACCCCCAGACCTCGGATCAGCGTGGTGGCGAGTACCATCGGGCACATGATCCTGCGGGCAGCGTTGGTGGACATGGACGGCACGATCTGGGAGACGCCGGTGCGGATGTCGGCCGTGCGCGAACAGCTCGGACTCCCTCAGGACGGTCGGCCGGTCCTGCATGGCATTGCCGAACTGCCCAGGTCCCAGCGGGCGCAGGCGATCGCGACCCTTGAGGCACACGAGCAGGAGGGAGTCGAGCGTGGGAGGCTCCGGCCGGGGACGCGCGAGCTGCTTTGGTTTCTCCGCTCAAGGGGAGTGAGACCGGTCCTCGTCACGAACAACTCCCGGGAGAGCACGCAGGCCGTGCTCACGCGCCACAAGCTCTCGTTCGACCTCGTCTGCACACGGGACGATGGCCCGCTGAAGCCGGACCCGGGGGCGTTCCTCGGCCCGCTGGCCCGACTGGGAGTCCCTCCCGAACAGGCCATCGTTCTCGGGGACTCGCACTTCGACCTCGAGGCGGCCCATGCAGCCAGAATCCGCGCTGTGATCCTCGTTGCCCCGCCACCGTGGATGCGTTCCTACTTCCCCCCCGGCGCCGCGTACCACGAGGTCCCGGACCTGCACGCGGCACGGGGGATCGTGACCAACCTCCTGGGGCAGTGAGGGGGCTCCGTACGGTGCCCCGTCAGGCCCCTTGTGGCGTTCTACCTACGCCACTGGCACGCTGGTCCGCTCCACGCAGAACGAACGACGGACCCGTAGCGGCGGCCGAGGGCGACGTCCTCGTCGTCCGCGAGGTGGATGTCGAACAGACGCCGCAGGGAACCGCACCCGGTGAGGACCCGGTACCCCTCGGTGAGGAGGCGGTTCAGCCGCAGGAGCAAGCTCTCCACGGTGTCGGACTTTCGCCCCACCCAGGCGATGATGTCCACGTCCGAGCTCGGCCGGGTGCGGCCGTCCATCGTGCTCCCGTAGACGTACACAGTACGGAACGTGGATCCCAACCCGGCGACATATCGGCAGAATTCCTGCGCCAGGGCGTCGCAGGAACGCGGAGTGGACTCCCGGGTCTCCCCCTTCGCAAGCTGGCAACGAGGCGAGGACCATCGCACCCCTCGCGGGCTGCAGCTGCACCCAGCGCTCGGGCGAGGATCCCGCGGCGGCAGATCGTCGGACCGAGCAACAGGCTCGGGGTGCTGTCGATCACGGGAAGACGCCCCGCAGGCGGATGGCCTCCACCACCCGCTCCAGACCCATCATGAACGCCGCAGTGCGCAGGGACACGTTGTGCTTCTTCGCATAGTCCCACACGCCCTGGAACGCGCGGCGCATGAGGGCGGAGAGGCGCTCGTTGGTCTCCTCTTCCTCCCGGTAGAAATCCTGCAGGTTTTGGACCCCCTCGAAGTAGGAGACGATCACACCGCCGGCGTTGGCGAGGATGTCCGGGGCGACAACCCGACCCCGTTCCTCGAGGATCAGGCCGCCTCGGGGGTGGTCGGGCCGTTGGCCCGCTCCACGATCACCTGGGCCTTGATCCGCCCGGCGTTGGCCTCGGTGATCTGACCCTCCAGGGCTGCCGGAACGAGCACATCCACGTCGAGGGTCAGGATCTCGGGCCCAGGCAGCGCCCGCACGCCAGGGACGGCATAGCCGGCGATCATCCTCTGCGGGGACCGCGCGACGTGCGCCGCCAGAGCTTGGTGTTCACGTCGGGAGCCGGGATGCCGTGCTGGGGGCCGATGAGGGGGAGGATCATCGCCGTGTAGCGGCGGGTCAGGCGCTCCAGTTTCCCCTGCGGACAGCTTGGTCGGATCGCACACGATCCCAACGGGAACGGACACCTCCAGCACACGCTCCGGGCGCTTGACCATCTCCAGGATGTCCGCGGGGTAGCCCAGCTTCTCCCCCGCCAGATCCACTTGGGCGCGGAACATCTCAGAGGGATTGAGCTCCGCTCCCTGCAGGGCCCGCTCGACCGTGGCTCGCGCTTGTCTGGCCTGTTCAGGCGTCATCGGTCCGACCTCCTAAGGGGCAGCCTAGGCCAGCCCCCGCGGGCACGCATTGCGACAGGCAAGGGATCGTCTGTGTTGTTTGGCGACGTTCTCCTCCCGCGGCTAGATCGGGCGACCTGTTGGGTTTGGAGACGTGGCGATCGGAGGCCGCGCCGCGCTATCAGGGGTTCGCCCGGGCCCTGACAGCGGCGACGCTCCTGTTCGCCACCGCGGACGCCTGGGCACGGGCCTTGGATCGGCCCCCGTTTCGCGACCTCGTCCTCTCCGCGCTGGCCGACCTCGTGCTCGACCGGCGAACGCTCGCCCTCCACCGCGCCGGACCGGAGCGGGCTCTGGCGTGGACGCTCGTGCGCTGGGGAGAGAGAACAGACGGCAAGGAGCAGGTGCAGTTGGCAAGTCCCGCGGCGACCCTCGCCTCGATCCTGGGTGTGTCCCGAAATGCCCTTCGCCAGGCCGTGAGCCGCCTCGTGGAGCTTGATGCTGCGCAACTGGTCAACCGGCGCCTCCTGGGGAACCTGCGCCGACTCCATGAGGTCCTGGAAGGGGACCTTACAG
>DSBZ01000087.1 GCA_011057175.1 Candidatus Acetothermia bacterium | reverse complement strand
GAGACGCAGGAGTGGGCGTGGCGGTTCATCGCCTATATGCTGTCCCATCCTGAGGAGTACCTCCTCAAGGTCGGACTCATCCAGCCGCGCAAGGACCTCCTGGCCTCGGAGGCGTACGCTTCGGTCCCCTACGGGGACGTATTCGCCGGTGACATGGCCCGGTCGAGCCTCGTGCAGCTGCACGTGGCGAACCCCGAGTTCAAGCTCCTCCTCGATGAGGTGGTGAAGTCGGTGATGCTCCAGGGGGTGTCGCCCGAGGCGGCGTTGGCCACCCTGAGACAGAGGGCGAACGAGATCCTGGAGGAGTACAAGTAGGTTGCGCTAGCGCCATGTGGGAGGCGTGAGCAAGGACGAGGGCCCGATCCACGCAGCATCGGGCCCTCGTGTTCGCGAGGGAAGGAGCGGGACCGATCGTGCGGAGGGCGCGGGGGAGCAAGGGGGTCGTCGCCCGTCGGGGCCGATGGGGATGGGCGCTCGTCCTCCCGACCCTCGTCATCCTCGGCCTGTTCAGCGTGTACCCGATGGGCAACGCGTTCTACCTGAGTTTTTTCCAGAAGCACCTCCTCTCCAACGCGCCGCCGAAGTTCGTCGGGTTCGGGAACTACCTGTACCTCTTCCGATCGCCCGCGTTCTGGAACTCGCTCAGGGCGACGGGGATCTTCGCCGGTGGGGCGTTCGCGATGCTCGTCGGGCTGAGCCTCCTCCTCGCCGTGTTCATCAGCTCGCGCAAGAGGTTCCAACGGTTCCTGCAGCTCGCGTTTTTCTCGCCGGCGGTCGTGTCCACGGTGGTCGCTGCGGCGATCTGGCTCCTCATCTTCGACCCGCGGGGGATCGCCAACCAGCTCGTCAACGCCCTGGCCGGCACGCCCGGGGTGGATCGCAAGTGGCTCGTCGAGCCGGGGATGCTCCAGCTGGCGACGATGCTCGTCTACGTGTGGAAGTACGTTGGCTACTTCACGATCATCTTCATCGCCGGGATCGGGACGATCCCGCGCTCCCTCTACGAGGCGGCGCGCGTGGATGGGGCAAGCGCGTGGCAGGCCTTCTCGCGGATCACGCTCCCCCTCCTCAAGCCGACGACGCTCCTCGTGTCCGTGGTGGCGATGATCCAATGCTTGCGCACGTTCAGCACCCAGTACCTGTTCACCCAAGCCGGCTCCCCGCGCGGCCCGATTGACGTGATCACGCTGAACGTGTACTACACGGCGGTGCGGACCTTCCAGATCGGGCGCGCGAGCGCGCTGAGCATCATCCTGTTTGCGATCATGCTCTTCTTGAGCTGGCTTCAGTTCCGGGTGGCTCGCTCGGAGGAGGTGAGCTACCTGTGATCCGGCGCCGCCTGGTTCGCGGGCGCTCGCTCGTGGCCACGATCGGGGTGTGGCTCGTCCTCGGGGTGATGCTCGTCTACATCCTGGGGCCGCTCCTATTCATGGTCACCGCTTCCCTCATGCCCGCGGTCGAGGTGACGAGGATCCCGTACCGCTGGATCCCCCGAACCTTCTACTGGCAGAACTTCTGGCAAGCGATCCGCGGAAACGATGGTCGGTTCTACTTCGTCCGCAACATGATCAACTCGGTGGTCGTAGCCACGGCCATCACGTTCAGCACCGTAATCCTGTCCACGATGGCCGGCTACGGGCTCGCCAAGTTCGAGTTCCGGGGCCGGAGGACGGTGATGCTCCTCATCGTGGCCACGATGATGATCCCGTTCCAGGTGATCATGATCCCGCTCTACCTCATCGCCATGCGAATGGGGATGCAGGATTCCTACGCGGGGCTCATCGTGCCGTTCCTGGTGAACGCGTTCGGGGTGTTCCTGATGCGCCAGCACCTGCTCACGTTCCCCAACGAGATCCTCGACGCAGCGCGGATCGACGGGGCGAGCGAACTCCAGATCCTGCGTAGGATTGTGTTCCCCAGTAGCTGGCCGGCGATCGCGACCTTGGCCATCCTCACCTTCCGTTCCCAATGGGACAACCTGATCTGGCCCCTCCTCATCGCCCAGAGCCGCCACATGCAGACGATCCCCCAGTACATCACCCTGTTCACCGAGGAGAAGTACACGGACGAGGGGGCGATGATGGCCGCAGCGGTGCTCGCTTCGCTTCCGATCGTGATCCTCTTCTTCGGGCTCTCCCGCTACTTCGTGGGAGGAGCGCGCCTGTTCTCGGCGCACAAAGGGTGAGCGGATGAAGCTCGTGATCTCCGATCTGGGAGGGGTTGTCGTGGACAAGGCGGACCCTGTGCCCGACATGGCAGCGAGATTGGAGCTGCCGGTAGAGACCTTTCGGGCCCTCACCGCTGAGAGCACGAGGCTCCTCCTCGCCGGGATGATCACGGCCCAGGAGTTCTGGGCGCGGTTCTTCGATCAAACGGGAAGGCGGGTGGAGGAGGACCTCTGGGAGAAGGAGTTCCGCCCGGTGGTCAACCCAGCCGTTCTCTCCCTGGTGGAGAAGGTTCGGAGGCGCGTACGCGTCGTGGCAGGGACGAACACGATGGAGCCGCACTGGCCTGCCCTCCAGAAGTCGGGCGTGCTCGCCTCGTTCGACGCGGTGTATGCATCTCACCACATGGGGTTGGTCAAACCCGATCCGCACTTCTACTGGAGAATCCTCCGGGAGGAGGAATGTCGTCCCGGGGAAGCCGTGTTCTTCGACGATGTCGCGGAGCACGTCCGGGTGGCGAGGGAGATCGGGATGGTCGCCTTCCCGTTCCGCAAACCGGAGGATCTGGAACGGCGGCTCTCCTCGATGGGGCTCCTCGACGGCGAGTTGTAGCCGGCCTGGGTCCGGTTTTCCCCCGCTAGCAGGTGAGGTGGAGGAGGGCGCAGGTCCGTCGCCCGGGTGAGAGCTCGTTGTACGCCTCGACCGCTTCCCCCGTGCGCACGGCGACGAGCTCGATCCTCCGACCCGAGAGATGCTCTTCCGCCTCCCGCGTCAGCTTGAGGAGCCCGGAGAACCCCGTCCCCACGATGACGACCTCGGGTGCGAGGGCAAGGGCCGGTTCGAGGTCCTCCGGATGGACGCGGTGCCCTTCCCGCCGCCGCCACTCCCGGACCTCGGCTGGGGCGATGAGGAGATCGTGTTCGTAGGCGACGCCGTCGACCTCGATCCTCCCGAAGTGGTAGTTCGCCAAACGCATCGGCATCACCTCCGCCTCGATGGTAGCGGACGGCGAGGGAAGGGGGAAGGGCGATGTGGAGCTTTGTCGGCGAGGGCTATCAAGCCGGTCCTCTTCCTTCCTAGCGGCGGCCGCAACCGGGGGGAGACGCTCCGCGAGCCGAGCTACCCGTATCTCGCACAGCGCGAGGACCAAGATAACGAAGGCCGAGTGAAACCAAGCTTAGCCCCGCGGTGTACATCAGTCCTTTCTCATCCGAAGATGAGCATGAAGGCGTGAGCGGTCAGGGTACTGTAGCCGCTGGAGCGAAGGAACGGAAGAGCTT